>JAGQPD010001117.1 GCA_020426865.1 Planctomycetales bacterium | reverse complement strand
CATGCGAACGACTCGTATGGAATTGAGCGTCCCGAAATCGCCCGACTCTTCGACAAACCACAGCGGACCACCCGGAGTTGCGTCATGCATCGACGCCACGGCAAGTGTAAAACTGTCGGCACCTCGACGATGGATGCGACTCTGGAACGTACTTGAATTCGCATCCAATACCGTTGACTTGTCGATGACCAGTACGTCAACGTTGTTGAAGAACACGCCAAACATATTAAGCGTAAAGACGTGAGCGTCGGCATTGAACCCGATCTTGGGGTAATCGGCAAATAGTCCGGGGCTAACAGTGCCGAAATCGATCCGGTGCTGCTCACTGAATCCCAGCGTCGGATCCGATGAATTCGATATGGCGTACAACAGATCCGATTCCGAGGAACTCGCCGACCCGGCAATCAACACCGCCACGACGAACCGGCCCGCCAGATTATCGTAGGCAACCACGGGGTCGAAATCGAATGTCTCACCAGACACGACAGTCGGATTGAAAAACGAAGTCAATGGCGTCGGGCCCGAAACAACGTTCCCCTGCTTGTCGTAGATGGCGATCGCCGTATTGATCACCTCGATCACATGGCCGGGACCAACTGCCACATGTGTGTCCGGAGGCTCAAGATTTGCGGAATTGTCGAGAGAATCCATTCCGGCAAAGTCCTGGGAAAGTGTAACGCCAGCAACCGGTCGGGGCGTGATCGCTCCAAGAACCCCCGCCGTGATGCCCGCCAATTCCCGACTGTCGTTCGGTTCAGACTCCAAACTGCCCCCCCGCGAGACCACCAGCGCATAATCTTCACCAACACTGCCGCCAGTGGAATGCACTCGTGCCAGATATGTTGTCGCGTTGCCATCGATCGTCGTGTCTCGAAAACTTGCAATCGCCTGGCTCACTTCGCCAGTTGCCGAGCCGATGGCGAGAACTGTCCCGGAGCCAGAAAGCAATTCCACGCGGCCAGCTCCACTGTCCCCTGCCAACGATATGTCTGCTTGCTGGCCGTCGTGCAAGGTAAATGAGAAATAGTCGTACGCCGACGACGCGTCGAATCCGCCAATCGCGGCCAATCGATCGACGTTGCCTGATGACAGGGACAACGACGAGGCCGCCAACGGAATCGCCGCAGCGACCGTGTTGTCGCTCCCCAAGCCCACCCACTCTGGTTCGACGATCGCATTGAGCGCGCCCAGAATGCTGTAGCTACCGGTGCTGCCACCGGCCGCTCCAATGCGAATCGTGTACTCACCAGCCGCCGTGATCGATAACGAATTTAGTAACGCAGTCGTTCCCGCAGCTGCTGTCGTTGTCCCCACCGTCGCTCCACCCGGCGCCGTGACAGAAAGCACTGGTGACAGCGACCCACTTGGCTTCGCCCACACCGAAAGTGTCTGGCCCCCCTGAATTGTCAACTTGAACGAATCAATCTCCGTGCTGGTAAAGACCTGCCCCGTGCCGATCGAAAGCCGCTCGACAAGCCCCGCCGACAACAGAAGATCGCTGACAAGCAACCGCCGATCCTCCAGGCACTCGCTCCGCAACCGACGCACATATCGATTGCCGTCCGTCCCATCCCATCGCCGTTTCACACTTCTCATACCGCTCCGCTTTCCTCGCTCACCCACCAACCCCCGTTAGCATGTTACCCACCACCGCGACTACCGTTCAACCAAGTCACCGCAAAACCACCTTCCAAGCACGCCCCCCACCAGAGGCATCTGCGCAGGGCCTCAACACCGCTCCTAGGCCTCAAATTCGCGATAAACGGCCCAAAAATAGGCACGAACCGCAAATCTTTTTCGAGTCTATTTACCACCCCAGGGTGGGTGATTAGCATCGACACATAGGGGGTAACATCAAGCAAAAACACCCCAAAACAATATTTTTACCGAGGACTGTATGAAAAGAGTGGACAGGCGATCCGTTTTGATTTGGTCGTTATTGGTGGTGTCTTGTTCGGCCATCACTCCGCTGGCTGGCGGCGCGATGATGGTGGTGGATGAGGTCTTATTCCAAGGGGATCCAGGAAACGCCGCAGTCCTTTCCGGCACGGTAGACATGACGGTTGTCGGCAGTACTTTGACGGTCGTCCTGACCAATACTACCAACGCCGTGGCAGTTGACGGGGCGGGTGCCACCAATCTGCTAACGGGTGTCGGATTCACGTTGCCTGTCGGCTATTCTATTGTGGGTGGCACGGCATCGATCGAGGCCGGTTCGCAGGTTAACAGCTGGAGCGTGATCACGACAGATGTAAGCAATGAATGGGGCTATGCCAACGTGGTCAACTCAGGACACTTCGACGGCACTCCCTCTTTCTTTACTTATGCAACCGTCGTTGGCACTGTGACATCGGATGTCGACTTTCAGTTCGCGGCGGGAAGTAACGGCAATCCGCCGGGATTGGGCGGTCCAGACTTTGGGTTATTGAGTGACCTGGTGCCGACATCGGCGGCCGGAGGACAGACATCGGCACAATCGCCCATCACGGTGATGTTAACATTGAACCAAGCTGTAGCCAATGGCGGCGAGGCAGCCTTCATTAGTACGATTGACAGCCAGCCGCTGGGAATTGCCTTCGGCAGTCCAGACAAGACCAGCGTGCCCGAGCCGTCGTCCGCGGCAATTCTTGCCGGCTCACTGGCAATCGCGTTTTCGGCCTGCCGACGCAAGATGAGCAGCTTTGCACGATAGCGAACGCTGGTTTCCCCGATCAGCTTGAACCATGGTTGACCGACGACGAGCGATGACGAGTACGCATACCGGGATTCTGAGTATAACTGCGATCCCGGCGCTGGACCGTAACACAACTGCGTCGGGCCTTCGGCCCTGGGGGCGCGGGGCGCGGAAACCGGGCCCTTCGGGCCC
>JAGQPD010001116.1 GCA_020426865.1 Planctomycetales bacterium | reverse complement strand
TCCAGTTCTGCTCATCGATCTCCTGGTGGTAGATCGTGCGCGCGTAGGTCGCTTCGGTGCGCTTGCCGCGGAACATGCCGGTCGCGCTGACGAAGATCACGATCTGGTCCTGGAACGTCGTCGGCAGCCGGTCGTCGAAGATCTGGCACAGCTCCTCCATCTTGTTCTGCATCCGCAGATCGGTGAGGAGGAACTTCATCAGGTAGTTGTGGCCGGGGTAGCGCAGCGACTTGTAGTTGACGTTCTTGACCTTGCCGAGCAACGACTCGGCGAGCGTGCCGAGGCCGCCCGAAGTGTTGAAGCCCTCGTACTCGACGCCGTCGATCGTGATCCGCTCGAGGTTCTCCATCGCCTGCACGGTGCGCAGCTCCCCGTTGAAGATCACCTCGCAGGGCTGGAGGTACTCGTTGATGAGTCCCTCGGTGCTCCACGTCAGGTTGTACTTCAGCATGTTGCTCGGGTAGCGCGGCAGCGCTCCGACCCGCATGCGCAGGTCCGACACGTCGGTCATCTGCCTCATCAGGTGGACCGCCGTGATCGTGATGAAGCCGGGCGCGAGACCGCACTGCGGCACGAACGCGCACTCCGCACCCTCGGCCAGCGCCGCGACCTTCTTCGTGACCTCGACGTCCTCGGTCAGGTCGAAGTAGTGCACGCGGTTGTGCTTGGCCTGCTCGGCGATGATCGGGTTGCAGTGGAACGGCGCGCACGAGATCACCGCGTCGGCGCCGTCCATGAGCTTGTCGAGGTCGGCCGTGTCGGTGAAGTTGATTCGGAAACCGGTCGTGTTGTCGCACTCCGCGACGATGTTCTCGACGGCCTGCTCGCTCGAGTCACCGATGCGGAGCTCGTAGCCGCCGTGGTTGGCGAGGAAGTGGGCGACCATCCGGCCAATCTTGCCGGCGCCGAGAATCAATACCTTACGCATCTGTTACCACAACTCCCAAAAACCGGTCTTCAGAATGAACAGGCCCAGCAGCAAGTTGGTTACGGCATGAGCTACCACGCAATCCCAGATGCTCTTGGTCTTGATAAACAGCCACGTAATCAGGCTGAACCAGACAACAGCGGCCAGCCATTCTGCCGGATGCGAAACGACGCCGTAAATAGCGATGCCCACTACTGACATCCACGTGTAATGGCCGATTGGCAATTCGTCCCAGTCCACCGAATCGATGTATCGCATCAGGAAACCGCGAAGAAAGAACTCCTCGACGATCGGCACAATCAATACCAGGCCCGCGAAGCGAATCGCCATGAACGTCCACATCCATGTGGGATTGTCCTTCAGTTCTTCCAGCGGATTGAAAGCTTCGCGACGACCGGCATATTGCGAGACAAGCTCACCCAAATGCAACCAATGCTTGTCGGCGTACCACAATCCGACCCACGCAACGATTCCTACGACACCGACGATGACCGAAAGAAAATTGATGCGAAACGGAATGTACACATATCCCCACGAAACGCACAGCATCGCCAAAACCGTGGCACCGATGGAAATCGTATACGCAATCGGGTAGCACGTTCGGACATCGACCGATTCGACGCCCGCGTCCAGTTCCTCTGCAAGTTCGGGATCGATCGGCGGTGTCGTGGTCAAATCATCATCGTTGAGAAATGACAATCCGTCGTCTTCACTTGGTGTTGTCGGCGTTTCCGCCTCGCTCGACGATTCACCTTCCGAAGTGTTTACAACCAGTGCGTCGTCTTCGTGGTTCCGGCGTTTGCGTTTCCCCTTGTCCTCGACGTATTTTAACTTTTCAAGGTAGTTGTCCAATCGTTTACGAAACACAATGTATTGTGGCTGTTGCAGCCAGTCCTTATTCTCATAAAAGCGCGACGCGGCATTTTGCAGGTCGATCGAGTCGGCTTCGTGATCGGCAAGGACTTTTACCAACTCATCGATCTTAAGGAAATTCCGACGAGCACGAGCGCTCCGCCCCTCGTCCCCAACGCCGTTCTCCATGCGATTGATCAGGTCCTGGTCGATCAGCGATAGCTGGCCAACGACCGGATGGATTTCATGGTTCAGCTTGGCCTGTAAAAAAATGGCGTCCAAGTAACTGCCCAACCCCATCCCAATCGTGTAAATCAGGAAGGGGCCGACCAGGATCAGGGCCCCATATCCATGAAAGACGCGAGGGCCGCGAACCCTTGCCTCCGGCGGTTGTGCCCCACCCGCCGCCGATTCCGTGGATGCTGAAGCTGATTCCGAAGTCCTTGAGTCGCTCTGGGGAGCCCGACTGTCTTTTTTTCCCATGTCAACTTGTCCTCGCCGATTTTACGGCGTCGCGCAGCGGCTTTTTCACGAAGGTTCCGCCCATTGGGCAAACAGGTGTTGTCAAAAACAGAAAAAAACGAAAAGATAACCATACGGTAATTCGTGTCATTTCGCTAGAGAACACCCGCCTGCCTATACGTCAGCGAATCGGTGCCGGTTCGACTGGCAATTTGTCGGTCGTGCGGGTCGTAGGACCTAATTAAGGAGATAGATCGGATGAGGATCGCCACCACCATGTTTCGGGTTTCGTTCGTCATAGCGGCACTGCTGATGCTGGGCTGCAACGCCAACCAACGCTCCAGTTCAACCGCCAACATTCCCGACGCCGACCCCCAGGTATTGGCCGCAGCCAAAGAACAATGCCTGCTCGACAAAGAACCCGCCGATGCGATTGCGATGTCAGAGCTGTGGACCCGCATCACCGGCGAGGTCGTCACTCATGACCACGATCACGCCGACGATGCTCATGCCGATGACACGCACGCCGACCACGATCATGATGTTCACGCCGACCACGATCACGATGTTCACGACGACCATGATCATGATGCTCACGATCACGATGCTCACGACGACCACGATCACGATGCTCACGACGACGCGGAACGGGTCGCGTTTGTCGCGCGGATCGCACCGATGGAGCAAACGGCGGAGGCGCCGGACGCTCCGTGGAGTCGTGGCCAGGCCATGTTTTACGTCGTCGATCCTGAGGCATTGCATCATAGCCACGACGGACACGAGCACGTAGGCGAGGAGCACGAGTGCAAATTTTGCGCTGGAGGAAAGACGGTACTTGGCTTGGTCCAGTTCCGCGGTGGGGACGGTCAGGTATTTCCGGTGGATGCCCGACAGCTGTTTGACCTAAAAGGGGATGAGCACGTCGTGATTTTTGGCAGTGCGGAGCGAAAAGGGGATGCACTGTTGATGGTCAATGCGGAGGCGATGTACGTCCGGCGCTGATGAATTTGTACCAAGATCGGTAGGGTGTTGGCGAATAGTGAGGGGAACAGAATTCACGACGTTTCGGAGCACAGCGACTTTTGCGAGGCAGACGGCCATGGCGATGGGTGACCACATTTTCGTCTATTGTGCGGGTTATTCGCATCACGGCATTGACTGCGGTGACGGCAGAATCGTCCATTTTGATTCCGGACCTTGGCAAAAGCTGGCTCGGACGGTGGGAGCACCGATTGTGCCGAAGGTTTGCGAAACGAGTTGGGACGAATTCGCTGGCGAGCGTCCCGTGATGGTACGGCGGTACGAGCACAGCGACGATTCGCAGACCGTGGTCGCTCGGGCGTTAAGTCGCGTCGGCGAGACGGGTTACAACTTGTTTGGCAACAATTGCGAGCATTTTGCCGTGTGGTGCAAAACAGGTCAGGCATCGTCGACGCAGGTGGACGCTTTCGTTGAAGCGTTGCGACCGGTTCGCCGAGGTTTTGCGGCCACGGCGATGCTCATGCGCGGAATGCGTTACGCACCGGCCCAGGTTCGTGTCTTCGTATCCGGGGTGGCCCTGGCGGCGACCGTCGGAGCAGCCAGCTATCGATATTGGCAGCGGCGACAGGAGCAGCAGGATCGCTGTGAATCCTAAGTGTCCAGGATGTTCGTGGGGGAGAACCCTCGGAAATTTCTTGAGTTTCTCCGGTCATGGTGTTGTGCGGGTGGGCGAATTGTTATACTGATTCGGTCCCGCCTGCAACCTATCTCCTGATCGGAGCCCACCATGAACCCGACCGTGTCACCTGTGCGTCACTTCGCGCTGGTTGTGTATTTCATAGTTCTTGTTGCATCTATCGCTCGCTGTGCCCCTTTGCGCGCTGAGGAATCGGGAATTGACGCGCGGCACCAGTGGCCGCAGTGGCGCGGGCCATTAGCCAATGGGGTCGCCCCGGACGCTGATCCACCGCTGCAGTGGGATGCGACGAAGAATATTCAATGGACGGCCTCCATCGCCGGGGCCGGCAACGGCACGCCGATCGTATGGGGCGATAAGGTGTTTCTGTTGACGGCGGTCGATACCAAGCTAGTCGGGCCCATCGGCGCGAATTCCGGTGAATCAGCGGCAGCTGGTCGTGGCGGATTCGGACCGCGCCTGGAGAAACCCAAGACTCGCTATCAGTTTATGGTTGTCTGCCTGGATCGAGAGACGGGCAAGACGCTTTGGGAGCGAGTGGCCTGCGAAGCAGTGCCGAATGACTCGATTCACGACGATAACAGCTATGCGTCCGCGTCGCCGACGACCGATGGCAAACGGCTTTACGTTTCGTTCGGGTCGCAAGGGATCTACTGTTACGACCTGCAGGGCGAGCTAATCTGGAGCCGTGATCTGGGTGACATGCAAACGCGTAACGGCTTCGGCGAGGGAACGTCACCGACCATCCACGGAGACACGCTGATCGTTAACTGGGACCACGAGGGGCCCTCGTTCATTACTGCGCTGGACGCCGCAACAGGCGAGGAGAAATGGAAACAGGAGCGGGACGAGGTAACGACTTGGAACACACCGTTGGTCGTGGAGGCATTCGGTCGGACGCAGGTGATCGTCAATGCGACGAATCGTTCGCGGGCCTATGATCTGCAGACCGGCGAAGTGATTTGGGAATGCGGTGGACAGGTGACCAACCCTATACCATCGCCGATATCAGCTGACGGAATTGCGTACCTGATGAGTGGTTATCGCGGCGCCGCGCTGTATGCCATTCGACTGGATGCCAAAGGCGACGTCAGCAATTCCAAGTCGGTGGTTTGGAAGCGAACCGAAGGAACGCCGTATGTGCCATCGGCGGTCTTGTCGGGGCATCGGTTGTACTTCACGAAATCCAACAATGGCATTCTCTCGTGCATTGATGTGCGCGACGGACGGCCGATCATTGATCAACAGCGTGTCCCGGGGCTCACTAACGTGTATGCGTCTCCGGTCGCCGCCAATGGGAGGATCTATTTCCTTGGACGGGATGGCACGTCGGTGGTCATTCGTGACGCAGATGAATTGGAGGTCTTGGCCACGAATCA
>JAGQPD010001115.1 GCA_020426865.1 Planctomycetales bacterium | reverse complement strand
ACCACCTTCGGACCGTACACCGCAAACGGGTCGTAGCTCGGACGCGGTGCGCGACAACCTGTCAAATAAAGTATCGCAATCAGTACTGCCACACGCCTGGCCATCCGCGGACTCCTTTCCTGCGACTTTCCATCGTTCCGTCGAGGGGCGCGGAACGATGCAGTCCCTCCTACCTAGCGTGTGACAAAAGTACCGACTCGGGCCACTTTCACCAAGCCCGATTTTTTTGCCTGGGCCAGAATTCGCCCAACAATTAACGCACGTCCGTTCCCGATGTGTATGTCACCTGGTCCGGCGTTGTACCTAATACAAACGGGTTTTCAATCAACAACGAACGGTCCGCCGCCGCGGTCTTGTCGTTGCTATCAACGACAGCAGGCTTCGAGTTATTCGATGTGGCCGACGTCGGTACATACGGATTGATGATCTCCTGCGGATTGCAAACCTCCACCTCCGGAGTCCGTACCGTCCCCGGATATGCAAAGGGACTGTAACCATACGTCCGGGCCACCGGCTGACTGTAGTAAACCGGCGGATGAACAGCGAAATACGGCGGTGTTGGCACCTGATTCTGCCAATACGGAATGAATCCGTTCCCGTATCCATACCCCAACGGACCCATCGGATACCCAGCAATCCCTTGGGCCGACGCCGCGGACGCCAGACATGTCCCAGCAAGAGCCACTAAAACTACACAGAACAGCATCGCGGCGTAACGTTTCATGGTGCATTTCTCCTCAGACGACTTCTCTCGCGACGCGCTCTGGAAAGCCCTCGCGAATACGCACCCCCCCCAACAATTGGGCGGATAGCGCGGAATAGGCAAAATCATTCGACAAGTTCCACACTAATCACCGGCAACCGTTGGTACAAGAATTTTTACAGAAATGTGGTTTTTTTTGGGGCCAGAAGGGAGGAATATCCGGCAAGGGGCGACCTTATATGGGGGCCGGAAGGCGTGCTCGCAGAAACAAAGCTAGCATCGAGCGGCGTGCGTCGATTAGAAAATAGAACGTCGAACGCCGAATCGCCACGTTTGGGCGAGATTGTCATCCCTTATCGACTCTCTCGGATCATGCCTGATTCTCCCTCCGCTCCGCTGAATCCTACCGCCGTAACGGATGAACTGCGGCGTACCGCGCTGCAACTTGGTTTTTCGTCGGTCGGCATCTGTCCGGCGATCGAACCGCCGGGGTGGCCGAATTTTTTGCAGTGGCTGGAGCTGGGATTCGCCGGCGAAATGCGTTATTTGCCGGATCGGCGCGACGCTTACCAACATCCTTCCCACGTGCTCGATAACGCTCGCAGTCTGGTAATGCTTACGATGGATTATCGGACCGTTGCCGCTCGGACACCGGCCGCCGGTCGGGGGCGGATTTCGCGATATGCGTGGGGGCCGGCCGACTATCACGACGTGATACACGATCGGTTGCACCAGTTGTGCGATTGGCTGCGCGACCGCATACCGTCTTGCCACGCACGTGGCGTCGTCGACACCGCACCACTCTTGGAACGTGACTTTGCTTCGCTCGCAGGGTTGGGTTGGGTCGGCAAACACACATTACTGCTAAATCGAGACCGAGGCAGTTATTTTTTTCTCGCGGCACTGTTGACCGACAAGATCCTGTCTTACGATACTCCCACCACCACAGACTACTGCGGTTCGTGTACGGCCTGCCTGGATGCATGTCCCACGGAGGCCTTCGCACAGCCCTATGTCCTCAATGCCACTCGCTGCATCAGCTATCTCACGATCGAGCACCGCGGCCCGATCGATCCCGACCTGCGACCGCTTATGCAAGATTGGATCTTCGGATGCGACGTCTGCCAAGATGTTTGCCCATGGAATCGAAAGAACCCTGTTTACTCTGGCGAAGCCGCCTTTCAGCCCGTCGACACAAACAACCCCGCCAACCTGCTCGACATTTTGCGACTGGATGAAGAAGCGTTTCGCCGACGGTTTCGGAACACTCCGCTTTGGCGAGTCAAACGTCGGGGGCTGATTCGCAATGTCTTGATCGCGTTGGGAAACCAACAGGATCCGCGCACAATCGATTCGATTGCACTCGCGCTAGACGATCCCGAACCACTCATTCGGGGCGCTGCTGCGTGGGCGCTGTCGCAAATGCCCGATCCGAATTACGTGCAGGCACAGCTGCGTCAACGGTTGAAAACCGAGTCGGATGAGATTGTGAAAGAAGAACTGCAACGTGCGCTCGGATAACCCAGCCGGGATAACCCGGTTTTCGCTCGGCGGCTATCTGCAGCTCCCTTGTGCCTTATGGATATCGGCGCCTGGGTATCGCCCTGGTTCGTCGACAGCGTACCATTGATCGAGGACTTGTCGCCATTGGGCATGATTGTGTGCACGAATGAACTGATCTCGCACTTCCTCCGCGCGAGGATGAAGAGCGGCATACTTGATGCCAAACTTCCGCATCAGCGCACCACATCGTTCGCCGTACAGTTCCATCGCCATATCATAATGGTCGCCAATCACATCACGCTGCTCATGCACACTTGGAGGCGGCGGCAGGGGATCGCCCGCCGCTAACGCTCGCGCCTGAGAAAAAATCCACGGATTTCCGATTGCCCCTCTAGCAACTGTCACACCATCCACGCCGGTCTGACGCATCATATTCAAGCAATCTTCAGCAGTAAACAGATCGCCGCTACCCAAAACGACTCGCTCTCCAACGTGACGCTTCACTTCCGTGAGGAACTCCCAGCGACTAGGTCCGATATATCGTTGCTCAACGGTGCGACCATGCACGGTCACCGCCGCAACTCCAGCATCAAAAGCGCCATCGAGGATCGCAAAAAAGTTGTCGCGACTTTGCTGGCTGTCATCGATACCGCGTCGCATCTTGACGGTCACGGGAATTGTCGCCGGCACCACGTCACGGGTCTTACGCACGATTTGTAGCGCCACATCGGGTTGGCTTAGATGAAATCCTCCTCGACAGCGCCCCAACACCTTTTTGACCGGACAGCCAAAGTTGATATCAATCACATCGAATCCGGCATCCACCAGTTTGCTGGCACCTGCAGCAAACTGTTCCGGCTCCGCTCCCATCAACTGACCGCCAACGGGGTGTTCCTCGTCGCCGATGTAAAGAAAATGCCGATTCCTCTGCCGTCGCTTCACGGCAACAAGAAACTGATCCAACATGACCTCGCACAGCGCGTACGATGCTCCCAGTCGTCGAGCAATGCGGCGCATCGGCGCATCGCTATAGCCGGACAACGCCGCCTGCACGACGGGAAATCCGACGGATACCGAACCGAGCTTTAAGTCAACCGGCTGCCACATCGACTACCTTCCTACCTACTTCCCCTGGCCCCAACGCTGCCCTGTCCAAAATCCTCGAAGACGGCCGTGACGACGTGGCTCGGTGAGACAACCTGTCCGAGCGCAAACTCCCAATTATCGGCGGCACCGGCGAAATCGGCAACACGAAACAGACATAAACGGGTATCCACTAAGTTTACCGCGTCTCCCGTCACGACTCGGCCGATAATTCGGTTGACGCGGGACAAGCAACGACATCGGGGACAAGCAACGACATCGGGGACAGTGCGATCGGGGACGGTGCGATGGACTTTATCACTCAGTATGGCCATTTCCTGGCGGCAGCGGTCGTATTCGTCATCGTTGTGTTGCTGGGGCGTCTCTGGCCGGCGCCGCCACGACGACTTCCGTACGAACTGCGTGCCAGCCTGCTAACCGCCGCCGAACAGCGTTTCTACGGGGTATTACTTGGCGCGATCGGTGATCGGTGCGTACTGCTGGCCATGGTGCGATTGGCGGACATCATCCGCGTGGCCCCGGGTGCCGCTCAGCGTCAATCATGGCAAAACCGCATCCATGCCAAACACATCGACTTCGTCCTCTGCGATACGGAGACATTCGAGCCGACCTTGGCAATCGAATTGGACGATCGCAGCCATCAGCGCGCCGATCGGATCGAGCGCGACGCGTTCATCGAACAAGCGTTGAGTGACGCGGGCCTACCGTTGTTGCGCATCCCGGTTCAGCGAGACTATTCGGCTGCAGTCGTTCGTCAAGACATCTTGCGGGCGATCGAAACCGGCGGAGTGACTCAGTCAGAAATTCCTTCGGCCGATGTTGCATCACAACCCAAACGCCGTCGGCATCAAAGAACGGGGCAGACATCAAACCATTCACGCCCCTGATCGCGCATCCATTGAGTGGCACGGTCGGGCCCCCAGACCCCCAACGCGTAGCGTTCCAATGTCGGCGCCGCGGGACTCTGCCACGCCGCCAGGATCGGGTCGATGATTCCCCACGCAAGTTCCACCTCGTCGCTACGAGCGAACAGGCTGGCGTCGCCGTTCATCGCGTCCAGCAGCAACCGCTGATACGCATCGGGCAATTCCCCTTTGAATGCATCCCTAAAGTTGAAGTTCAAGTCAGTCATTCGCATCTTCATGCCGGCGTCAGGAACTTTTGTCTGCAGATGCAATTGAATTCCCTCGCCCGGTTGTACCTGCACAACCAACCGATTCTCATCCATCCAGGGCCGATTCCCGTCAGCGAACAACATATGCGGCGGGCGTCGAAACTGAATCACAATTTGAGTCGTACGGCACGACATGCCTTTGCCGCTGCGCAAATAAAATGGCACGCCCTGCCACCGCCAATTGTCGACGTGCAATTTAATCACCGCGAATGTGGCCGTCTGGCTCTCCGCTTCAACACCTTTTTCATCCAGGTAACCGTCGTACTGAGCTCGCAGCGTGTCCTGAGCGAAGTCGGCGCCCTGCAGAATACGAACCGATTGCAGGACCTTTACTTTTTCATCCCGCACCATCGACGCCACGTAGCGCGCCGGTGCCTCCATCGCGGTAATCATCATCAATTGCAACAGATGATTCTGGAACATATCGCGCAGCAC
>JAGQPD010001114.1 GCA_020426865.1 Planctomycetales bacterium | reverse complement strand
TCGATGTCGATATCGGGCGCTTCCTTACGACTAGGATCCAGAAATCGCTCGAACAACAGATCGTACTTGATCGGGCACACATGGCTCAAATACAACGCATAACTCACCAAGGCCCCGACGCCGCTGCCACGCGCCGTGGCGGGAATCCCCTGTTCGCGAGCGTGCCGGACAAAGTCCCAGACAATCAAAAAGTAATTGGGAAAACCGAGTTGATTGATCACCTGCAACTCGCGATCAAGCCGCTCCAACACCACCGGCGCCAATTCGCCACTCGGCCGCATCTCCTCGTTGCCTTCATAACGATCATGCAGCCCCTGCAAACAGAGCTCGTGCAAAAACTTCTCGGGCGTCTGACTTTCGGGTATCGAGTAGGTAGGAAAGTGTCGCCGGCCCAATTCCAACTCGATCTCCACTGAATCGGCGATTTCTTGACTACGTGCAACTGCATCGGGATGGTTCGGAAATGCCGCATACATGTCCTCCGGACCGCGAAGAAAGAACTCATTCCCCTCCATCTTCATCCGACTGGTGTCCGTGCGATAACGCCCGGTGTTGATGCACAGCAGCACATCCTGCACTTCCGCATCTTCACGATCGGCATAATGGGCGTCACTGGTCGCCACCAGCGGCAGACCTAATTGATTGGCCACCCGGATCGAACTCTCCATCGCCAACCGCTGGATCTCCAAACCGTTGTTCTGGATTTCGATGAAGTAGCGTTCGCCAAACAGTTGATGAAACCAGCGGGCCGTTGCCAACGCTGATTGAAAATGGTCGTCATCCCCCGACGATCGCAGCAACGCCGTACTCAATTCCCCCGATACACAACCACTCAGGCAGATAATCCCCTCGTGATGTGCTGCCAACAAGTCTTTATCGATCCGCGGTTTGTAATAAAACCCTTCCAGGTACGCCGATGAGGCCAACTTCAATAGGTTGTCGAAACCCGTCCGATTTTTCGCCAGCAACGTCAGGTGATAGCTGGCTTCCTTCATCGTACCGGCATCGCGACTGCGACGATCGCCCGGTGCAATGTATGCTTCGTATCCGACAATCGGATTCAGACCCGCCCCTTTTGCCTTGCGGTAAAATTCTAACGCTCCATGAAGATTCCCGTGATCCGTCAACGCCAAGGCGTTCATGCCGCGTTCTTTGGCTCGCGTGACCAACTTGTCGATCGATGCGGCACCGTCGAGCAAACTGTAGTGACTATGGCAATGTAAGTGGACAAAAGGAGCTTCGCTCATTGCAATTCACGATCCGTCGCGGGGACCGTCCATGTCGTAAACAATGTCGTAAACAATGTCGTAAACCGAGAGTCTCAAGCAGCGAAAAATCGCCGCCGCTTGCTTCAACGACCGATTGTAAAGGGCTCGATCGTTTAGATCCACAAGTGCATTCGTCCATCGAGCAAATCAGGTAGCCTCTTTCGCACGTAGTGTTGGACCTGGTTGGGATGATAACGCGTGCTGAGATGCGCTGCGACGACGACTTCATTTTGAAAGCGATCGCGCCGAGCCACGACA
>JAGQPD010001113.1 GCA_020426865.1 Planctomycetales bacterium | reverse complement strand
TAGGCCGGTCAACCAATAGGCGAAGGCACCGCCGAGCAGTGCCATGAGGACCGCTTCCCATCTGCGGCGGCTGGTTCGGACGTCCAACATTTGGTAGACGATCCAGGTAGAACCGAGGATCATGCCGAAGAACGCCGCGAGGGTATAGCCGCGAGTTTGGGGACCGGTAAGCAGTTTTTCCATGATCGAGCCAAGGGCCACGATTCCGCTGGCAATTCCCAGCCCCAGGGCGATCAGGAAGCGCAGATCCAGATGCTCCGCCGCGGCTCGCAATTCCCCCCGACGCAACATGCGGAGCAATTGGATATCGATATGGCTGATTGCCGTAATGAGTCGTTCGTAGATGCCGACGATGAGGGCGACCGTTCCGCCGGAGACACCCGGGATGACATCCGCCCCCCCCATCAGTATCCCCCGCCCCACCTGCAGTAGATCGTTGGCGATCCCTTGTCGACGCTGCGTCATACATTCCCTGCAATTCTGATAAATCTCTGAAACGCGCGATCCTCTTGCTTCGATGGTGTAGCCGCGCACGGTAAAGTTGCCAATAGCAAACCGGAAACTGGGGGTAATTCGCCGGTTACTGAAGATCTACAGGGCGGGTGATTCGGGCAATTGGCAGTTTGGGGTTGACTTTTTTTTCTCAGGTTTTTGGCATCGTGGTTGACCCGCGGGATCGGAAAATTGTACAATTCGACAAATAATTTTAGACGCTTTGATAAAAAACAGCTTGATCGAAAAAGCCGGGGTGGTACGCGCGCGACTTTCTTTGATGTTTTGGAGTCCCGGCTGTCGGCACATTGTTCGGGTAGGCGTTTGCGTTGGTGTAGGCGTTTGCGAAGAGATGGCAACCCATGTTTGTCTATCGCCGAGAGCAGCAAGTCGAGATATGGACGCCGGCCAAGCTGAATCTGCACCTTGAGTTACTTGCGAAGCGAGCGGATGGTTTTCATGAGTTAGAGACGGTCATGACCGCCATCAGTTTATACGACACGCTACGGGTGTGGCCCGGCGTGGAGAGTGACAGGCAGTGGGATCGCAAGTCGGCGGCACCGAAAACCAATACGTTTTCGGCGGATGCGGTTCAATTTCGTGTACGGCGTTGTGACACGATGTTGAGTTCAGCGAATGCTCGTGACGCTCGGGAGCCAGATCACATACCGACCGGCACGGACAATTTGGTGCTGCGAGCGTACCAGTTGATTTGTGAGACGGCGGGACGAGAACTGCGAGGGCGGATCGAGTTGCACAAGCGGATTCCATCGGCAGCCGGGTTGGGGGGTGCATCCAGCGACGCGGCAGCGATGTTGGTTGCCGCCAATGTCGCGTGGAATTTGAGATGGAGTTTTGACAGGCTGTTGACATTAGCAGCGAAGTTGGGGAGTGATGTTCCTTTTTTTCTTGGAATCGTTGGATTGGGAGCGGGCGCGGCGGTGTGCCGCGGTCGCGGCGAGATCCTTGAGCCTTACCGCGGTTTGACACGATGTCACTTTGTTTTGGTGCGACCTCCGCAGGGATTATCCACCGCCGATGTTTATCGGAGGTGCTGCGTCCCGGGATCCCCAACGCAACTTACTGCGTGGTTCACGTCCGAACGCATTTCCGCTTCGCAATTGGGGCGGCTACTTTTGAACCGACTTCAGCCGGCGGCCAGCGAATTGACACCTTGGATCAATCGCCTGGCAGGGCAGTTTACGCGGCTGCAGTTGTTGGGGCATCAAATGAGTGGCAGCGGGACTTGTTATTTTGGTGTGGCGAGCAATGCGTCCCATGCACGCCGTGCAGTTCGAAAACTGCACGCTACCGGTATGGGAAGGGCATTCCACGCGTGGAACATCACCTCGCCCAAGGGATGGGTGGCAGCACCAAGTCGTAATTAGGGAGGAGCTGCGTTGTGAAGATTACTGAAGTTCGAATCAAATTGATGGACGATGCCGACGACCGGTTGCAAGCTTTTTGCTCCGTGACCCTCGACGATTGCTTCGTAGTACGGGACTTGAAAATCATCGACGGCGCTAATGGCCCCTTTGTTGCCATGCCCAGTCGCAAGTTGACCGCTCATTGCTCGCAGTGCGGCTGTAAGAACCACCTGCGCGCCTCCTACTGCAATCAGTGCGGCGGAAGATTGCGAGATGATCTCGCAGTCAAAGATCAGGATGGCCGCGCAAAACTGTATGCCGATATCGCTCATCCTATTAACCAAGAATGTCGCGAAATGATTCAAGAACGCGTGATCGCGGAATTCCAGTCCGAAGTGGAACGCGCCTCGCAACCCGGTTACGTCTCGCGATACGACGAAGTGTATGACATCGAAGCGCAAACCGCCGGAGATTTCGATATCAGCCCCGATGGCCACAAGCGCCCCGACACCAGACATACCAAACACATCGAACCGCCGCAGTCACGACCCCGCGGTCCGCACGCCCCTCCGTCCACGACTCGGCCTGCGCAAAACATGTCGCCACCGCGCGATGACGATTTCGGCGCCGGAATCTTCTGATCCGCCGCTTGATGCTCACCCCGCTCGCTCGAGGCTCCAGCCTCCAACGTGCGCGTCTTTGTCTTATTGCGCAACCTGTTCGGCTCAGCCCTCGCTTGGGAACGACCTCTGTGAAATCGCACGATACCGCCCTGATCACCGCCCTGATCACCGCCCTGATCACCGCCTTGATTCTCGCCCCGATCGCATCCGATGGTTGGTCTCAAGAAAACCGAACGGATACGGCAGAGTCCCCCCACGAAAAATGGGAATCGGCAATTGAGGAATTTCAACAACAGGAGCGGTCGTTACCGTCGCCCCAAAACGGGATCCTGTTTATCGGCAGCTCCAGCATTC
>JAGQPD010000038.1 GCA_020426865.1 Planctomycetales bacterium | reverse complement strand
CGGTGATTCCGGTGACGGCATGCAGCTTGCCGGAACTCAATTGACCAACACGTCGGCCTTGGCGGGAAACGACATTGCCACGTTCCCAGATTTTCCGGCTGAAATACGTGCTCCACGCGGAACGCTGGCGGGTGTCAGCGGCTTTCAAATCCATTTCGCGTCCACCGATATTTATACGCCGGGCGATGCGCTCGATGCGCTCGTTGCCATGAACCCTGCCGCTTTGAAGGCCAACTTGAATGACCTGGTTGACAACGGCATTCTCGTGGTCGACAAGGACTCGTTCACCAAGAGTGACCTGTCCAAAGCGGGCTACAAAGAGAACCCGCTGGAAAACGACAGCTTGCGCAACTATTCGCTGTTTCAGGTACCGATCACGTCGTTAACACGCGGGGCCGTCGACGGGTTGGGATTGAGCCAAAAAGCTGCCGACCGTTGTCGCAACTTCTTTGCCATGGGCCTGGTATATTGGCTCTACGGTCGCAGCCTGGAGCCGACATTGCGTTTTATTGAATCGAAGTTCGGCAATAAACCCGACGTGGCGGAAGCCAATATCCGGGCACTGAAAGCCGGCCGCAACTATGGCGAAACGACTGATGCTTTCGTCAGCAGCTACCGTGTTGATCGTGCAAGCCTGGAACCGGGAACGTACAACAACGTAACAGGCAACCAAGCGATCGCCTGGGGCATGATCGCCGCTGCCCATCTTTCCGACAAGGAACTGTTCCTAGGTTCGTACCCGATCACACCAGCCAGTGACATTTTGCACGAACTAAGTCGATACAAGAATTTTCGAGTGCGAACGTTCCAAGCCGAGGACGAAATCGCGGCGATCACGGCGTCGATCGGCGCGGCGTTCGGCGGAGCCATGTCGATTACCACTTCCAGCGGCCCCGGTATCGCACTCAAGGGCGAAGCGATCGGGCTGGCGATCATGCTTGAGCTGCCACTGATCATTGTCAATATCCAACGCGGTGGACCGAGCACCGGACTGCCAACGAAAACCGAACAATCGGATCTATTCCAGGCGATTTACGGGCGAAATGGCGAATCGCCGATGCCCGTCATCGCAGCACGCAGCCCTGCGGATTGTTTCGATGTCGCTCAAGAGGCATGGCGGATCGCCGTCCGCTTCATGTGCCCCGTACTTCTGCTGTCCGACGGCTACATCGCTAACGGATCGGAACCTTGGAGGATTCCCAACGTCAGCGATTTGCCGCGCATGACGATCAAGCATCCCGAGGCTCCCGAAGACGGCCAGCCATTTTTGCCCTACGCGCGCAACGAGCGACTTGCCCGTCCCTGGGCAATTCCCGGGACGCCAGGCCTCGAGCATCGCATCGGCGGCCTGGAAAAACAAAACAATACGGGCAACGTTAGCTACGATCCGGCGAATCACCAGCTGATGACCAATTTGCGAGCCCAAAAGATCGCCAACATCGCCATGGATATCCCCGAGCAAGAGGTCGCCGGACCGGACAAGGGCGATTTGATCGTCCTCAGCTGGGGCGGCACCTACGGGGCATGCGTCACTGCGACTCGGCAAGCGCAACAAGCTGGGTTGTCCGTTGCCCACGCACACCTGAGATATCTCAACCCGTTCCCGAGAAATCTAGAAAAGGTCCTGAGAAACTACAAGTACGTGCTGATTCCAGAATTGAATATGGGACAGTTGAAAACGGTTATCCGTTCAACGTACTTGATCGACGCTATCGGCTTGAACAAGGTCCAAGGCAAGCCGTTCACCGTCGCTGAAATCGTTAACAAGATCAATGATGTTTTGGCTTAATTACCTTACGAGGTTTTCGTTCCATGAGTTCCGACCTTCCAGTTCTAACAGCAGCAGATTTTGGCAGCGACCAGGACGTGCGATGGTGCCCCGGCTGCGGTGACTATTCAATCCTGGCCCAAATGAAGAAGGTGATGCCAACGCTGGGCATCCCACGTGAGAAGCTTGTCTTCGTTTCCGGAATCGGTTGCAGCAGCCGCTTCCCGTATTACATGAATACGTATGGGATGCACAGTATCCACGGACGCGCGCCAGCGATCGCAACGGGGCTCAAGTGCGCTCGCCCCGATCTGACGGTGTGGGTCATCACGGGCGACGGTGACGGGCTGAGTATCGGCGGCAACCATCTGATGCACGCCATTCGACGCAATCTCGACATCAACATCGTCCTGTTCAACAATCGAATTTACGGTCTGACCAAGGGACAATATTCGCCAACCTCACCCTTAGGAAAAGTGACCAAGAGCACTCCCATGGGGGCAATTGACAATCCACTGCACCCACTGTCAATTGCGATCGGCTGTGAGGCAACGTTTGTGGCACGATCGATCGACGTCAATATCAAGCACCTCAGTATGTGTTTG
The DNA here is from genome assembly GCA_020426865.1 of Planctomycetales bacterium. Classification (GTDB taxonomy): domain Bacteria; phylum Planctomycetota; class Planctomycetia; order Pirellulales; family Pirellulaceae; genus JAGQPD01. The sequence continues at coordinate 2,371 of JAGQPD010000038.1, read as the reverse complement.
CAGCGAGCGGCCGAACACCGCGGCACGGCATTCGTTGAAGTCTTTCAGAACTGCAATGTGTTTAACGACGGAGCTTGGAACTACGCCACCGATCGCGAAACCAAAACCGATACGGTCATCGAACTGGAACACGGCAAGCCGCTGATCTTCGGCAAGAATCGAGACCGGGGCATCAGGCTCAATGGCCTCGACCCGGAGGTTGTGGAATTAGGAAAGGGCATCACCGAAGATGACCTCCTGTTTCACGACGAGAAAGCAGCTGAACCCAGTTTGGCGTATTTGCTAAGCCGCATGCGGCATCCGGAATTCCCCGAGCCGATTGGCGTGTTCCGTGCTGTCGATCGTCCGAAGTATGACGAGGAGTTGTCGAAACAAATCGAAGCGGCCATTCAAAAGAAGGGCCCCGGCGATTTGGAGGAATTGTTTCAGTACGGCGATACGTGGACGGTATCATGATCATCTGCCCTTATTGCGATGCGGAGAATATCCAGGGTGCCGACGTCTGCAGCGACTGCGGCCACACCCTGGCCGACCTTCACCTTCCCTCTCCAGCGACGGAAGTGGAACGCAGCCTACTTCGCGACCGCCTCGATACGCTTGCGCCCAAGACGCCCATCGTCGTCAGCTCGCGGACGTCCGTCGGTGATGTGCTACAATTGCTGGTGGCCCGAAAGATCGGCGCGGTATTCGTCGTCGAAGGATCGCAGGTGGTAGGGGTTTTCACGGAAAAAGATGCCTTGATGCGTCTGGGGACACGGGCCGCTGAACTACGAAACGAACCGATTTCGAAATTCATGACAGCCAATCCGCAAAGTTTGGAGGTGACAGCCAAGATCGCGTTTGCCGTACGGACAATGGACGACGGAAGTTTTCGGCACATCCCGGTCGTGTCTGGCGGCGAACCCGTTGGTGTCATCTCCGTGCGCGACATCCTGCAGTACCTCGCCGGCGCCATGACCGGTGGCACCATCACCGGTGACACAGTCGCCTGACGGGTATTTTCGCCCAATCGAAACTGTCGCCCAGCCGAATCGGCGAGCCGATTCATTTGTCCGCGCGCACGACGGCGACACCGCACCCCGCGTGCGCATTTCTCCGCTATAATATGCCCGGATTGGAATTGCGTAAAACGAGCGTCGGGATCCCCTGGAGGGGCAAAGTTGCAAGACGTGAAACAAATCGATACGACGATCGAGATCATTACCCCGGAGAATATTTCATTCCGTTACCGAGCGGCCGGACCATTTCGTCGCCTACCCGCGTTCTTGATTGATCTGGCAATTCGCGCCACAACCGTGTTTGTAATTGCGATTACGACAGCCATGTTCGGCGTTGTTCTGCAAGGACTGTCGGTGGCTCTGTTCTTGGTTGCCGTGTTCTTGTTGACTTGGTTCTGCGGTGCCTTTTTTGAAACCGTCATGAACGGTCAGACGCCCGGAAAGCGGATGACGGGGTTACGAGTGCTTACGGTCGACGGGCGACCGATTGACGGGATGCAGGCCGTGCTGCGTAATCTGCTGCGATCGCTGGAAGTGGATATTTTCCCGGTACCGACGTTTATCATCGGCGGTGTCGTGGCGGCATTGAATCCGCGGTTTCAGCGGTTGGGCGACATCGCGGCCGGCACCATTGTCGTTGTGGAAGAGCGTAAGTGGCTGTTCGGCGTATCGAAGCTCGACGACCCCCGAGCGGCTCAGCTGGCGGCCTATATCCCAGCAAATTTCGTATTTACTCGGACCATTCGCCGAGCTCTGGCGACCTACGTGGAACGCCGACGGTTCTTTTCCGCGATTCGTCGACGGGAAATTGCCCGATATTTAGCAGAACCGATGATTGATCGTTTGCAGCTGCCAAGCGATACCAGCTACGATTTGATGTTGTGCGCAATGTATCACATGGCGTTCTTGGGCCGGGAAGGAGGCGACGATGAGCCGTTGCGGACAGCGTCGCCGACGGCGAACAGCACGTCAAACGCAACAACATCGGTCCCCACGTAGCGAACCAAAAATTCGTTGACGACAACTTAAACTGGTAACAGGGCACGTCGCATTGAAAGTCGCGGAACTACTCGAATCACGTCGACAGAACTGGAGCGAGCTGGAGCAGTTGTGCTACCAGCTTGAGAGCCGCAGGCACGCGAAACTGCCGTCGGCGACGATTTCGCGATTCACCTCGCTCTATCGCTCGGCGTGTGCTGATTTGGCGCTCGCCGACGCCTATCAACTACCCGCCAACACCGTCGAGTATTTGCATCGATTGGTGGGCCGAGCGCACAATCAATTTTATCGGACGAGTTTTTTTGATGTCGCGGCGTGGGGGCGGCTATTGTTCGTTGACGCACCTAGGCGCATTTTCGGGGATCCCTGCGTCC
>JAGQPD010001112.1 GCA_020426865.1 Planctomycetales bacterium | reverse complement strand
CCGAACGCATCTTTCGCAACGTATCACGCCAATTGGGCGAGCGGTTCATCGGAATCAATCGCAGGCCGTGGTTGGTGTTTGGGACCGAACGGCGTGAACTGCAGAATTGTCTCGACCACGAACTGCCATTGATCAACACCTGGATGCAGCAGCAGTACGGGTGTGATCTCTTTTTGCACCCGGTCGCGGTTGTGATTTGCAGTGACACGGCCGACTATGAGTCAGCGGCAGCAGCTGTTTTGGGGGTGCCGCCGCCGTCTCCATTGGGATTCTATCGGCGGTCCCGCAGTATGGTCTTCGTGAACCTCGAGACAGGTTCAGGGCCGCTGTGGCATGAAGTAACACATGTGTGGATCGAAGAGGATTTTGCAACGCATTCTGCGCGGCTAGGTCCAGGTGGTGATCGCGATGCGCCGAATACCACGGCCGACTGTCCGCTATGGCTGCACGAAGGTCTGGCAATGCTTCACGAAGCGTTTGTTGTTCAACGCGCCGATAACGCTTGGATCGGGTTGCCGAACTGGAACTGGCGGTGCGATGTATTGATCGCCCAGCAGCTGACGCAGAGCACCAATGACGCAGGAATGGCAAGCGGACCGGCTCCTCCGTCGGATGACGATTCCGAGATGTTGCTGATGCGGGTGGACGACCTGTTGACGGAACACCAACCAAGTGGGGAGTCTACCGCGACGTGGTGTGGCCAGTTGCGGGTATTTTGTTGGTTTCTGCACGAACGAGAAGCACTCGGGCCGGTCTATCGCTCCGTGCGAGACATGGTCGCCAAGACTGGTTCGCCGGTGCCGCAGGTCGCGACGTTGACGCTGATTGCTGGCCAAATCGGTTGCGACCGAAATGAGATCGACCGGCTGTTTCGACAGTGGTGGCGAGAAAAGCTCTTGGCACATCGCTTGCGTTATCCAGCGTTGCCATCGCAAGACAGCTAGCGACACGATCTGCGAAGCCAATTTTCTACGGGTTCGTGTCGATCGTAGCGAAGATGAGGGCCGTCGGTTTCGAGCGAGCTTTTCCTTGTGTTGCGAATTGGCATCGTGACGTTGATGTTGTGCAACCACAGGAGAGCTTCCACCGCATGAGCCATTTCACTCCAAAGAACGCTGTGTCTCAGGTCTTGTCCACTGGTGCCACCGCGGTATCACCAGGCGTAAGCGTCGGACGCACGTCGGTCAAAGTACGAGACCGGGCGAAGGTCCTGCACTTGATCAACGGCGAGCATTACAGTGGTGCGGAACGAGTGCAGGATTTGTTGGGCACGCGTCTTCCGGAAATGGGTTTTGACGTGGGGTTCGCCTGCTTAAAGCCAGGCAAGTTTCCAGCGATGCGCGAGTGTGCCCAGGCCAAATTGCACCTGGTTCCGATGCAGGGACGGTTCGATTTGCGGGCGATTTGGAAGTTGGTGAAAATCGTTCGTCACGAGAAGTATGCACTACTGCACGCGCACACGCCCCGTACGGTGATGATAGGGAACGCCATCTCGCGCTTCACAGGGGTTCCACTGGTGTATCATGTGCACAGCCCGACGTCACGAGATTCAACCCGCCGCGTGCTGAATTGGATCAACTCGGCGACAGAGCGTTTGAGCCTGGTTGGGGTACAGCAGTTGGTTACGGTATCGCGCAGTCTGGCGAGTCACATGCAGACGGAGGGGTTCGGGCCCGAGTTGATCTCCGTGGTTCCCAACGGCGTGCCGATGTCGTCGTCGGTACGATCGTCGTCGCCGCCGTCGGGCCGATGGACGCTTGGTTCGGTCGCATTGTTTCGTCCGCGTAAGGGATTAGAGGTCTTGTTGAAAGCCATCTCACGACTTCGCGAATCGGGGCACGACGTGCGTCTGCGAGCCGTTGGGCCGTTTGAAACACCGGAGTATGAGGCAGAGATTCACCGACTTGCCGATCGGTTGTTACTGGCTGACCACATCGATTGGGTCGGGTTTACGCGGGAGGTGAATGCCCAATTTCAGCAGATGGACTTGTTTGTGTTGCCGAGCTTGTTTGGCGAAGGGCTACCAATGGTTGTGCTCGAGGCGATGGCAGCGGGCGTTCCGGTCGTGGGGACCCGAGTGGAAGGCGTGCCGGAGGCGATCCGTGACGGCGTGGATGGCCTGATTGCCGAACCAGGTGATGACGCAGATCTGGCGGCGACGATTGGGCGGGTAGTACGTGGCGAAGTGAATTGGTCACTGATGCGCGAGAACGCTCAAGACAGCCACGCCGAACACTTTTCCGACTTCAGTATGGCGGCGGGAGTAGCCCAGGCGTATCGCCGAGTCTTGTCGAGCCGCTGATTGGGGCTTCGAGCCTCTTTGGCTTTTCCAGCAGGTACCGTATACTCCAATGTGGTACGGTGCATGGGTGACTGGGTAGCGATAGGTGATCGGGGAAACACGGATGGCGAAAGGGGCACCGAAATCGCGGATTGAGCGTGTGTTTCTCGGCTGGCGGCAATTTGCCTTGCCCGCCGCAGTCCATTGTCTTTTCGAGCGTGTTACGACTCAACAACTGACCGACTTCAGTGGATACACACTCGTCGTTCCCGGCGGTAGGGCTCGCCGGCGTCTTCACGAATTGCTGGTGGCAGAGGGGGAACGACGAAACGTCGCGTTTTTCCCCCCACAGGTGATGACGGCGGGGCAATTGCCAGAAGAATTATATCGGCCTCGTCGGCCGTTTGCGGACGAGTTGGTACAACAGCTGGCCTGGACCGAGGCGGTCAAGAAGACCGATCGCTCGCTCCTGGCCCGTATCGTTCGAAACCCGAGCGGGACGGCTGCGTCGATGTCTTCCGCTGATTGGCTCATGCTCGGACGCATCCTCCAGCGGCAATACCGCGAGTTGGCTGCCGACGGCTTGAGTTTCGCCGACGTCGCTGAAAAGGGAGTCGACGTGCCGACCTTCCAGGAAGCCGACCGCTGGCAGGCACTGGCGATGGTTCAAGAGACGTATTTGCGTCTATTAGATGAACTGGGTTTGTGGGATCAACAGACGGCCCGATTGGTTGCGGTCAGGCACCGCGAATGTCATACAGACCGTCGGTTGGTCCTTGTCGGTACCGTTGATCTGAATCGGACCATCCGTCAGATGTTGGATCAGGTGGATGACCGCGTGACGGCGTTGATTTATGCTCCTCATGAATTGTCGGAGCGATTTGATGCCCACGGCTGCATTCGCGACGATGTTTGGAACGAAACCGGAATTGATCTAAGTGACGACGCAATTGTGGTCGCTGACGGTCCCGCCGATCAAGCGCGGGCCGTGATGCTGACGCTCGATGAATTCGACGGCAAGTATGCTGCCGCTGACATAACACTGGGAATTCCGGACGAGGCGATTATTCCTCACCTCCAACGGGCAGCCTATGATTTGGGGTTAAGAGTGCGTTGGGGGCCTGGTCGCCCGATTCAAGAAACGGCTCCCTTTCAGCTATTGGCCCGCACCGCCGCATTCCTGGAATCGGAAGCTACGGCCGAATTCGCCGAGTTGGCTCGTCATCCAGATTTCGAAGTGTTCGTGTGTCAGCACGGCGCACCAAGTGGTTGGCTGAGTGAGTTGGACCGATATCGGGCGGAGCGACTGCCCGGGCGGTTGAGCGATTCATCATTCGAAGGTGATTCAGTACCTGCCGGATTGGTCGCGGCCTGGACGACGACGGCCAAGTTATTGCATGAGTTCATGTCCGGGCGACGGCCGATGAGTCAATGGTCTTCGCCGATTTTGGACCTGCTGTTGGCCGTTTATGGCGATCAGCAGCGCGACCCCGAACACGAACAGCATCGTCAGATCCTTCGAGCCTGTCGGGCGCTCGACGACGCGTTGATGCAATTCGATTACATCCCCGCCCCCCTCGATCACCCGGTGACCGGTGCCGAGGCGATTCGGTTGGTCTTGCAACGCTGCAGTTCAGTGCGAGTACCTCCCCCAAGCGATCCGGAAGCGATCGAGATGGTGGGGTGGCTCGAGTTGACGCTCGACGATGCCCCAGCGTTGGTCGTGACAACTTTTAACGAAGGTTATGTGCCACAATCGATGAATGCTGATTTGTTCTTGCCCGACACGATTCGCCATCGGTTGGGAATGGAAGACAATATC
>JAGQPD010001111.1 GCA_020426865.1 Planctomycetales bacterium | reverse complement strand
CAACGATTCGAGCTCGGACCCTGCCATTCTCCACGGACGCCCGACCAAGCCGGTAGTCGCGTAACTGAAAATCAATGCTTGGATATGCGGCGTGGGCATAGTCTTTGATCGCGTCGAGGCCAGTGAGATGAATCACGTCATCCCAATAAGTTCCCTGTATAGGGCAATCTCCTACAATGATTGTTCCCCGCATATCCAGTGCCTTGGCGACATAATCCACGACGGCGCGCAAAACTGATCCGTTTGTTACTAAACTGTCCGTGTCATTGTCCCTTCCGTCATAAATCCCGTGATTGAAGTGCGCCACTAAGTTTGGTTTCAGAAACACTGTTTCACCCGGATTGACGTACTGTCCGAACGGATTCCATCGTGACGTTTTCCAATTCGCACCGTCCAACTTCAAATCTGCTAACGCCTGACGAACCGCTCGAAAACCGGGGTTGTCAACCTTGCCAATGTACTGCCCCGGGAACTCAGCTACATTTTCAGAAGGATGAAATGGTGGATCGTTCGAATATCGGGGTGACTCCCGAACGATAGCAACGCGTCTGTCCGCCAATATTCCCGATACGAGCATCTTGAAATCAAATCTCCGAAATGGTGTATCGTGTCTTGCCCGATTTGCTCGGCAAAATGTCGTCAACAAATTCAAATACCACGGAACATTCGTCTCCTAGTGCCAACTTGGTCTTTGATTTGATTTCATCAAGATCTTCCTGCGGAGTTGCCGACGCGGTACGAACAACACGAAAAGTCACCAAATTCAGGCTCGACTGGACTACCTGAAAAGACCTGACCCAGTCGCGAAGGTACATGAGATGCGTGAAATACTCACCATCCACAAGCGTTCCGTCTACCGCCTTGAAAGTATCTACGATGCGCCCACGAACTGTGCCGAGCCTTTGGCCGCCGTCGATGCATCCTACAGGATTCATTAGATTTCCTCGGTCGCCAATGACATAACGCACCAGTGGCATGGCAAAATTCGCCAGATTGGTGATGACGATATTTCCAACATTCCCGTCTGCAACCGGGTTGCCGTCGTCGTCAAGCACTTCGACGTAATTCAGCCATGGGGGCACGACCAATCCGTTAGAATCCGGGAGCTCGCAGCCAATAAGGCTTACTTCTCGCGATCCATAGCGATCAAAAACTCCGGCAGGGCAACTAAAAGCTCGTCTAATCGTGTCTTTCATAAAGCCGTACAAGGTGCCTGCCGTGGTCACTATTGCTCGTTGCGGTTCAACGTGGAGCCCCTGCATGTCGACAAATCTCGCCAATTCGAATACTGCCTGCGCGTAAGCGACTATGAGCCTAGGCCTTTGGCGATTCATTAGTCGGATGGCGCGCAACATTTCCGCGCGACCAAAGGCGAAAGCATTGACCGCTCGCGTTCCCATCAGCCAATGGTCGAACCTCGATCGAATCGATTTTCGCTCGCCGAAAACATCCCGCTCAGATCCCCATATGAGTAGCTCCGGTTCGCCAATATTTCGTCCGAGAAGCCTCGAATAGTATAGTGCCGTTGCGGTCGATACATCGTAGAACCATTTGTCCTGAATTAACCTCAAAGGCTCGCCCGTTGTTCCTCCGGAAGTATTGTAATACCATTTCCGTGTACGTAGATCTTCCGACTTCAACTGATCATGGCATCCTCGCACAACATCACGAGTGAGAATTGGAAACTGCCGCAGAGCCTCTCGTGGGTCCGATTCCACCTGGCTGGGCGAAATCTGTAAGTTCTCTCGGAAAAAAGGGACATTTTTCAGACCATGCAACAAAACTCGACTTAGGTATTCTTCCGTGATCTCTTGCTTAGACCGTTTGTCGTAAACGTTCTCGTACTCTTCGATAAGCCCAGGCCAATCATGTCCCGCCAGCCGACAACGTTGTCGGTACGCCATTCCCTTTGCGTAACACAACCACGACATTCGCCGTCTCGAGGGGTTTGTCGGTTGCGTCATTCGGATTGCTCCGTGGGAACCGTCCTTCCCGCGCGACGTCGTCTTTCCAGTACGGATCGGATGTCGGTTTCCGATGAATGGAGAATGCCTAGCGAAACTCCAAGCATGCAAGTCGCAGGTCGATCGGTAAAAACGTTGTGTGAAGTCATACTTGACAAAAACTCGCACGCAAAATAGCCGAGAACCATCACCTTTTGCCATCGCACGTCGGTATGATGCCCAAGTTTCAAATAACAGTAGGCCGCTATTACAATTGGAATGGTGCCCAACACGCCAACCTCGCCGAGAAATAGCAGAAACATGTTGTGCGGTCCGACCCCGAGCCCCGGCATTCTGGACATTCGCCCAAACCCGTTACCAGTAATCGGCGCATACCTTATCATCTCAATCGCACGAGAAAAAATGATAGTACGCGCACTCGTGTTTTCGCGATCGAGCTTGCCATTAACCGCAAGACTGACCAACGCAATTGTCTCGCGAATTCGCTTGGCTTGGTCAACGTTGGCAGCCTTGCGGTACCCATATGCAAGTCCGCCACCGACTATCAATGCCGAAACCAAGATGGTAATGATGGCTCGATTCGTATTTCTGCCGGGAAACGCAATTACGGCCAACCCCAACGGGATGGACAAAAATCCTATTATACCAGTCCGTGAGCTCGTCGCGAGAATCGCCGGCGCCGCAATCAACAACGTAGCCGTGACCCAATGTACTCGCGCTCTTGAAGCCGCCAACGCAAATCCTGTCGCAATGAAGAAAAGTACTTGGAATGACGCGGTATTCGGATTGACGAAAACGCCCGCTTGTCTGTAGCCACTTGTAGAAACGGATTCCTGCCATCCCGCCACAAAGAACCCCAGAAAGACGGAAACCGTCGCAAGAAATCCCATCACGTACGTCAGCCACAACAGTCGTTCTCGCCACAATTTACGCCCCGCCGTTACGAAGTAAGTGATCCGACACGTACACACCAACAACAACGCGTTTGTCAGGAATGACCGGAGCAAGTCAAGGTCGGCATCCCGCATATGAGGACTGACCAACGCACCGTAAGCACAATACCACAACACGCTCCCGACCGCCCAACACAGCTCACGGGAAACCGCTAAACTGCGATTTATACCATAAAACAGGCACACGATACCTACGAGTTGTGTTGGTATGGTTAAGTACTTCTCCTTGCCAAAATAACTGTGTGCGACAACGTTTAGGTTCAAAACCGAGAGAGCAACTAAAACCAACCACAACGTCAAAGGGATTCTGCGATTTAAATCCGACTGCCTGCGCGCGCGATTCCCGACGCCTCCGCTATCGGCTTCGCCAATCCTCTCCCCGAGTGGACGCGCATAAAGTCTTCTAGTCATTTCTCAAACACATTTCAATCCGGCTGCGACGGCACTCTCACCATCGCCACGTCCCCACGTCTGTCAAAAAGTTCAGAAGTATGCTGCGATACATTGCCGAGGAATCCCGACAATACGCCCGCCAATTGCTTTCGCGAGAATTGGCTAACACTCCCGCTGTTTAACTCTAGCGGAACACCAAGTTCACCCTTGCCTGAGAGTAGCTGCAAAATTGCCTCGCGAATCTCCGCCGGCTTACTGTCATCCGCTACCACTCCACGCTTCAAGTCAGACACGAGCTGCGCGGAAGTTGAGTCCTTTGATCCTACTACCAGTATTGGGACATTCACACCAAAGTAATCATAGAGCTTAGCTGGTATAGTGTCAGTATGAAGTCGACTGTGGCCCACTGCGAGAATCAACGCATGCGCGTCCCTACACCGCTGCAGGAATTCAACGTGCGGCAAAGCCTCACTAATTCCCACGCAGTCGCCGCAGCGGATCTCGCGTGCAACGCGCAGCAATCGCGGATGCTCAGAAGCGTCGGCGTACACGTCAAACCTTACCTTGATGTTATCGTGTTCGTTGATGAGTCGCACAGCCTTCATCACCCCGGTGATGTCCCTTTCTCCACCATATAGAGCGCCTCCATGAAGAACAATGTACGGCGGCGTTACAGGCTTCCACTCGTTGTGCGTATCGGACTGAGTGACTATTGGCAACGAGTTGTGTACCAGCACTCGAGGCATTTCGTGGCTCACTCCGCAAAGGTCGATCAATGCCTGTTCTTGCCGTGGTGCTACATACGTTATGCCGGCGCAATTTTCGAATATCCGTCGCAAACACCAATAACGCCGACACCCTGGCTGAATATTTGGTACATCACGAACGTCAACAACGTACGGCACTCCGGTACGTTCGGAAACGCACATCGCCAAGTACGCGGCACTCAGTTCGGGGATGGTCGCCCAAATGACGTCAATCGCACTTTGCTGCACCAATTGTTCTGTTCGCTTCAAAGCAGACAATCCCCACGGAAACGCAACATCCGTCAATAGCAAAGGCTGCGTTATGCTGGCAATCCCGCGCACGGCCTTGTTCCATATTTTGGATATGTGGGAGCGGCGTCGGTTCCAACGACTATGACGCCATAAACTGCAACACGGCACCCGCACAATTGCGTCTTCGGAAATCCCATACAACCCAACGGATGGGTCGATACGTTCGTAGCATTCTTCACGCATCGTGACAACGTACACGTCATGCCCACGTTGCGACAATTCCGCGGCAAATACAGTGGGACGTTTAGCACCGACGACCGCTGACGGTGCGAAATCAGCGGCGATGATCAGTACACGCGGATGACTTTTTGATTTGGAAACCATTGCCGATTTGCAAACGATGTGACCTACCCCTTCCGCAAACGAAAGGCCCCCTTCTGTGTTGCAATATACTCGCAGGCCAAAGCTGCAAACTCCTGGCACCAGCGAACAACTGTCAGCACGTCGCTCTCTCTTTCACCATCATCCATGATGACAACGCAAGGACTGTTAAGCCGATCAAATAACAAAGGTAAAGCCGGATAGCGTGCCGCGCTTGCGATCGACGCAGGCGGTCCGTCAACGAACAACAGGTCGATGTCGTCGATCGAATCCCAAGCGATTCTCTCGTACCAACAACCCGGACGTCCGTTAATCTCATAGTCGCTTATTGCTCCGTGTATCACGGTCACATAGTCCGCCAGCCCGTGCCGGGCAATCAACTCCGATGACGCCCTTGCATATGCCGCGTCGTGCTCGAGGGAATAACAATGTCCGCCTCCGGACTGCTCCAATGCGTAACCAATAATCAGCGATGACACGCCCGATCCCAATTCAACAACGCATTGCGGCTTCGAATCACATATCTCGTCGATCAAGATCTCTGCCACATCGGGCGTTATGGTCCAGTCCCCTGGGACTCGCAGCGGAGGCAATGGCAATCGAGGACGAATCCGACGTAACGGACGCTGGTACGCGTCGATCACGTTGACAATTCGCGCCGTATGTCCTTCGATGTCACCCCGAACAACCCGGTTTAGTAACAACAACGTCACCTGCTGACCAACGACCGCCAAACCAATCGCTGTCAACAGTATTGGCCGATCCACCCAGATCCACTGACCTACACAGGCCACCACCACCATGACGGCTATCGCGACCGATATCGGCTTTATCAGTTTCCGATTCATGATAACCGCCACCGAGCCTTCGACCACCAACGATGCCCCCATTGCAGGTACCCCAGCAGATGCAGCCCAATCAGATAGACCGCCGCCCCTGGAACAAACAATATCGCCAACTTAGCTGCCAACAAGATAAACCGGCCCTCCTCGTCAATTTGCAATCGCCCCCCCATCAGGTAACCGCTCGCGATGTGCACCGACATCGCCAGCCCTAAGATGGTCAACAGCCTTGGCCATGGATAAAACGTGTGCAGCGAACCGGGAATCTGCCGCCAATAACTTGTCAATAGGTAGCCGGCATTGGAAACTTGCGCCAGCAATACCGCCATCGCCATCCCCATCGGCCCCCACCACCACCCCAACAACGGCGCCAACAACAACAACGCGCCTCCCGATATAAACGACGATCGCATAATCAAATCCGTCCGCCCCATCGCCTTCGCCAGACTTGCATACTCCACGACCCGCAAGATCGTCGTCGCCGCAAAAATGCGAAACGGTATCGCACTCTCCCGGTATACATCCGAAAACAATAATCGCATGATCGGCACCGCTTGGACCATACAAAAGGTCGCTATCGGATAGGTCAACATCGCCGTACTGGTGCACGCCGCCGCCCATCGCCGCTTGACCTCCCCCCAATTCTGCTCATCAATGTCGCTGATTAACCGCGGTATCAACACACTCGAAATCGAACTGCCAATCTGACCAATGAACGGAATTTCCCTGGCCCCTAAACTGTAGATCGCAAACGGACCCGGACCCGCCACCACCGACATCACCACCTTATCCAGATAATTTACCAGATGCCCCGATATCCGCGCGATCTGTATCGGCCATAAATACCCCCATACCTCCGCAAATATCGCTCGACTCCACCACCGGCCCGCTCGCTGCAATACTCCCGCAAAAACCAACGGTATCAACACTAGAAACGGTAACGTGATCAATACCCGCATAACCAACGCATATGCGAGCGATCTCCCCATCATGCAAGGCACAACAAGCGCCAACGTTGTGGCTACCGACAACACCGTCTCTACCATCGTGGCCCGTAGCGATGCCCCCTGGCATATCATTACCGGCCGAATCAACTGCAAGGGAATCCGCACGCCGGGAATCGCAACACCAATCAACAACAATGTCAATAACTCGCGGTTGCCGTACAACTGGCTCAAAACAGGGGCCGCTACCGCCAACGATGCCATCGCCACCACGCCGCACGTGGCCGTTCCCGCGATCAACATCCGAGCGAACACGGCCCGTTCCGCATCGGGAAACCGGACCCAAAAACGGTAAACCGATGTGCTGATCCCCATCTCCAACACCGAGGCCCACATTGTCGTTAAATACGCGACCTGCTGCCAACTTCCCATCGTCTCCAAGGCAATGACCCGCGCCAACAGCATCGACGAAACGAACGAAGCCGCAAACGAGATCGCATCTCCCAGCACCACCAACGCCGCTTGGCGTTTCAAT
>JAGQPD010001110.1 GCA_020426865.1 Planctomycetales bacterium | reverse complement strand
CGACGTGGCTTAGTCATCAGCTGTGGCATGAATCCCTACTATGGCGACCACGATACTCGGCAGATGGCCGAAAGTGCGATCGATGAAGCGGTTCGAAATTGCGTCGCGGTCGGGGCGGATCCCGCACGAATTGCGATCTTGGACAACTTTTGTTGGGGTTACACGGACCGTCCCGAGACACTGGGCTCGCTCGTCCGCGCCGCCATCGCGTGTCACGATCTGGCCGTCATTCTGGAAACACCGTTCATTAGTGGCAAGGACAGCTTGAATAACGAATTCACCTATTACGACGACGGGGGAAGCAAGCGTACGATCTCGATCCCCCCGTCGCTGTTGATCAGTGCCATGGGGCAGGTCAAGGATGTCTCGCGCTGCGTGACGATGGACCTGAAACGTGCCGGCAGCCGACTCTACCAGGTGGGGATGACGCGCGACGAGTTAGGGGGGTCCCATTTCGCTCTGGTGACCGGCCGGTGCGGCGGCCACGTACCGCGTGTGGACGGCCCGATGGCAAAACGATTGTTTTACCGCCTGCATCAGGCGATTAACGAAGGGTTGGTGCTTGCCTGCCACGACCTTAGCGAAGGGGGCCTGGCGGTCGCTCTGGCAGAGATGGCGTTTGCTGGCGAGTTGGGAGTGGAGGTCGGCTTGGATGCCGTGCCGCACGACACCGACGGGCATCCGTTGACGCTGTTGTTCGCAGAAAGCAACACGCGATTTGTGTGCGAGGTCGCCGAGGACCACATTGCGGCATTTGAAGCGAAAATGCAGGGGATTGCCTGCGGCCAGATCGGTCGTGTGACTGCTGGCAAGAGTGTTCAAGTCGCGATTGCCGAGATGCCCTTGATAGATATTGAGTTCAATGATCTGAAGGAGGCTTGGCAATCGCCTTTGCGGTGGCCGTGAAGGGCTAACGAAACCGCCACTGCCAATTCATTTATGCGAAATCTGGAACAAGAAAGTCAAAAAGGTTACCGTGTCACCTAGAATTCTCATACTTCGTGCACCAGGAACGAATTGCGACCTCGAGACCGCTCACGCCTTTCACTTGGCGGGTGGCCAGACGGAATTGGTTCACATCCAACGGCTAGTGGAGACTCCCGCGGCGGTAGCGGATTTCCAGATCATTTGCTTTCCGGGTGGCTTCAGTTACGGCGACAATATCGCGGCAGGGCGGATCCTGTCCAGTCGCATTCGCCATTATTTGAGCGATGCGTTGCAGGCATTCAAGGACGCGGGAAAACTGATCCTGGGCATTTGCAATGGGTTTCAAGTGCTGATTCAAACCGACTTATTGGCGACTCGGGGGGACGACACCGAGCCGCCGGCGACACTCACGGACAACGATTCCGGTCGCTTCGAGGATCGCTGGGTGCATCTGAAAGTCGACGGGGACCGCTGCGTGTTCTTGCGCGGCATGTCGCACCTGACGCTGCCGATTGCTCACGCGGAAGGTAAGTTCGTCTCCGCGTCGAGCGCGGCGCTCGAACGATTGTGTCAGAACGGTCAGCTCGCACTGCGCTATTGCCGAGATCATTCAGCCCAGGAGGAATGCAGCGATTCGCGCAGTGGCGGTGCGGCTTCGATGCTTCCGTTCCCATTCAATCCGAATGGGTCGCAAGAGGATGTCGCCGGTGTTTGTGACGAATCGGGACGGGTGTTCGGGCTGATGCCGCATCCCTAACGGTTTGTTGACCGGACGCAACATCCCCGCTGGACACGAATGGCACTGCCGGAACAGGGGGACGGACTGCGCGTTTTTCAGAATGCCGTGGAGTATTTTCGCTAAGCCGCTCGGAGTGACATAATAGTGTTCTAATGGCGGGAGTGAATATCGCAAGCACCATTGTCGCAAGATGTCTTGCCCATTACGCGATAACGGTTCCGCGCAATGAGATCGTAGAGCCACCGCCAGAGGGCCATGGTCCCTGGGATGTGCATCAGTGGCATGAGCGGCCAGAGCAACGGGAGGCGGCGAGTCAAATAGCGAAAGGCATCGGCGCCGGCGTATTGCTTGCCGGTCGGTGACTTCGTTGACGGAGAGGTTGCGACATACATGTGGCGCATAAGTTGTTCGTGCGTCAAATGAGGCCAGCGTCTGGGGACATCCGCGTCGTGCAGCGACATGTAGGCCAGGCGGTGGCCCCAGTCCAGGGCGTGCAATTGCCGCACGCCGTGCGTGCAAAACCGGCAATGGCCGTCGTAGATCACGATGTCTGCCCCAGGGCGCTCGGAGGGACCCGGCAGGTGGCGTTGCGAAGGCGTTGTCGTTGACGGCATGGCTGGGCGAACGTGAATGCGGCGTGGTGTGGCAATCAAGGGGAACTCCCAGGGATGTCCCGCAGTATTTCCGAGAATTTAACGGAACTTGCTGGGCTGTGGCATCATCCAATGATTATATCGGCCGACGGAGCTCCGTGGCACGTAGCCGTAATTTTGGGGGATTTGTCTGTTTTGGCAGATTCGGACTAGTGCTTTGTTCCCATTGGGAATTAGGATACGGCGAACCGCGTAGCCTCTCCCAGACCCTCACATGTGA
>JAGQPD010001109.1 GCA_020426865.1 Planctomycetales bacterium | reverse complement strand
GATCAGGAATCGCCACAGTCCCCGTTGCCAATAGAAGCTGAGCCAAAGCGGCAACAGGAACAACGGGTAGTAAATGGTGCCCGCCGCGGCACCAACACAAAAGCCGGCGATCACAGGACGTCGATAGGTGAGGACACCCCAGACAAGCAGGGCACCAGGGAGCACATGATCGACGCGTCCGGTAAGCTGCGACGTGTATGGGAGCATCAAGTAGATGGTCGCCGCGGCAATGCCTGCCGAGATGTTATCGAAGTGGCGATATCCAACGAGCGTCAATCCCAAGACGATGGCAAAGTGTGCCAATACAGCTACCACTTTATTGGCACTTGTTGGAAGCATCTTGATCGCGGCATATCCTGGTCCCGTTGTCGGATGGTTCTGCATCACGGCGTCCAGACGAAGGACGACGGCTTCGTCCGACGTATCAGCCGCAGTGGCGGCGACTGTGGCGGTAACCTCGTCAACTGCCGCAATGTCCAGGGAAACAGGGGCTCGCCGAGCAATCACGTTGGCCATCAGAAAGATGAACAACGCACAACCGATGAACGACATGCCGCCGATCGATAGATTCGGTACCAGCAGCGGTCGGCGGACCATCGCCGGATCGATCAACAAACGAATCAACCATAACACCCCAATACCGAATAGCCAGACAAAACCTCCCAACTCGAGCCGCCGTCCTTTGACGACATCCTCGGGCAATTCAATTTCGGCCGCTGCGACCTCCTCGGCTGCTTGATCGGCTTTTGAGGACACCGCGTCAGTTGATTTGGCCGAGTCACTAACCTCGATTGCATGACCACCGTCGGTCCCTTCCGACGCCGGTGAATTGTCCGCCGCCCCCGCCGGGGATGGTTGATCGTGCGCGGAAGAGCCGTTGTCAATATCGCGAATGCCGTCGTCGTTCGCCATGATCTGGCTGGTCTGCTCGCGCAATTGCTTTGCACCGCGTTCTTGCAGGTGATTGCCGAACAAGACCATCAGCAGTCCTGGTGAAAGCAGGATCAGCATGAGCAGGTCGAGATTGCGGACACTCCAGAATCGATTGAATTTGAAGAACAGGCCGATCATCAATAGCGACGACAGGTAGACCCAGGTCGTGGGCGAGACGGCATGATATTGAAAGAGAAACTCGTTCATCAGTCGCGGGATGATCCCATCCAATAGGTTGCCTGTCGTGTGTTGAGGGGCTTAAACGATCAGCCCCAGATGCTCCCGCGCTTCATCCGCCCAAGGGCTCTCGGGCGCCAATGAAACAAACGTCTGCCAATGTTGATGTGCTTCGTGGGTTCGGTTCAGTTCTTGCAGCGTGCGTGCCAGATGAAAGTGGACATCGGGGTAGTCCGGATGCCGAGCGAGAGCGCCTTCAAACGCCGCCACGGCCAGCTCCGGCTCGCCGAGCTCCGCCAATACGCACCCTAAATTGGCACGGGCCTCGACATAGTCCTCATCCAATTCGATGGCCGCGTAATATCGCTCACGTGCCGCAACTGTGTCGCCGATGCGGTAGAGGGCCTCTGCCAACAGAAAATGGACCTCGGCCGTGGGCCCGGCTTGGAATAGAACGGCACGATAACATTCGATCGACTGTTCGATATTCCCTTCGTCCGCCAGATCCGCCGCCTGTTCCAGGATCTCGTCGATACTCAGCGGTTGCTCCCGCTTGGCCATGTAACTTGCCAGGTCGATCAATTGGGCGCGTGCCGAATCCGCCGCATCGGTTGGAGACGCATCGGTTGGAGACGCATTATCGCGCAATGCCTCGAAGTCAAAGCGTCGCTGACCACCAGGTTCAATCAGGCCCTGACCGTGTCGCAACAACAATGCGTGCCCCTCAACGATGACAGGCAACTGAGCAAGAGGCCGTTCGACTTCCGGAACGAATCTTGCCAATTGATCGAGCTGACGCTGGATCTCGCCCGGCGCGACACCCGCTGCCACAAGTTCCGCCAACCGGCGCGCGTTGGCGACCTCCTGGAAATCAAAATAAGGAAGCCGATGGACTTCGCGAACCGGTACGATCAAGCCATGACGATGCCACCGGCGGATGGCCGCCACGGGAACCTGCAACAAGTCGGCTAACATCGCCGGAGTGTACAAGCGGCGAACGTGCGATTCTCGTTCGACGTACCCCAGCCAGTGCCACAGTTCCGTCTCACTGGCCACCTGCAAGCGATCTTCGGCCGCCGCCCGCCGTAGCGGTTCGTCCAACAGCGAATGTTGACCCAGCGGCAGCTCGTCGGCGCCAATAATGATCAGGTCCAAGCGGGGATCGTCCAAGTCAACGTTCGTGCCGCCATGGTTTCGCACAATTGCCTGGGCCTCTCGCCGATTGACGCCACCCAGCTTACCACAAAATGCGACGAATCGACCGGCCAGTTCAATGGCCGCATCGCCGACGGGTTGGGAATCGGTTGGAGATTGGGGCGACATCGGGCAAGATCGGCAAGAATTCGCGGAATGCACTCGGTTTTATCTCACCAGTGTCACTCTCGCTGGCCCACGTGTCAATCGCCAATTCGCCCGACCGGGCCACGCATGGGAGCCATGAATCGCCATGCGTCGGTAAAGTCAAACGGCACTCTCTTCCCGGACTATTTCGATTTTGCGGATCGCACTGGCGTGGTGTCCCATTCCAATTCCGGTTTCTCCCCCATCGGCATCGCATCGATACTGATATTGTAGATCCTCGCCGCTCGTACGCCGCTCGTCGCCCGCCCCTCGCGTGGGACGTCCTTCAATTTCCAGCCGGCATCCGAGCGCGGTACCGTTGTCGACGATGGCAGCTCGGGCCGCATCACCGCCTCGCTGCCTGGTGCCGAAATCACTTCCCCCGTCGTACCACTTGTCGTGCTGATCGACGAAGTACCGTAAATCACCGATGTCTCCAACGGCACGCGCATGACCATCGTACGCGGGACCTCCTTCATTACCGTCTCCGGTACTAACTTCGATACCGTGTGCGGAACCTGAATCGTACTGGTTTCCGATACGTACCGACGCGTTGTTACCGGAATCTGCTCCACCCGGTCCTCGTACATCATCTTGTGCGTTACGACCGGAACGCGACGGACGAACTCCTGCGGCTCGTATCGCACCACCTGTTCGGGAACGTAATTCGTCACCCGCTCGACCACCTGCCGTTGCACATGGACTGGTACCTTGCGAACCTCTTCGTACTGCTGCATCCGCTGCACTTGCACCGGCACCTTACGGGTTTGGACTTCCGATTGAAGTTGCGTTACCTGAATCGGGACTTTTTCCACGTAGTTCTGCGGGACCATCTGTGTGACGGCGACTTGTTGAGCCACGGGATTGGGAACATACACGCGTTGCACCTGATAGGTTCCGGGCTTTTGCTGTGGTACCCAATAGAATCCTGCCCGCTGCGGCTTGCACTGGCCGGTCGCCGGGTCCGGAACACACGATAGAGGCAACCATCGCAAACGGTTACGTACGTCCCCTGGCGTATACAAGTACTGGTCCATGTATTGGCCTTGGTCGACAACCTGTTGATGATAAGTCGTTACCGGTTGGTAAGCCGTGCGCATTTGATCTTGCATGACCGTTTGTGTTACGGGGCGCTGCACGACATACTGCTCTTCCCGCATTTGCGTCTCCACGACCGGACGATTCACAACATGACGCTCTTCTCGCACTTCCGTGTCATTGACGTATCGCACGCGGTCAAAACTGGCGTCGCGATACCGCGTCTCGTACACTGGTTTCATCACCGTGTACCGCTCCTCACGGGTCGACGTTTCGGTTACCGGCTTGGCGACCCGATAGCGTCGCTCGCGATAGCTCGTTTCATCAACGGGCCGATAGGTCGTGACCTGTCGTTCTTCCACTGTCGTTTCTGTCTGCAACTTGTAGGTCGTCACCGGACGCTGCTCGTAAATCGTCTGCGTTTCCAAACGATATGTCGCACCGCAACATGGATCGTACGACTGGCCATAGGCGGTCGTGCTCACCCAGGTTGTCGCCACAAATAGAACGACCTGATACGTACGCCGTCTCATGTTTTCTTCTCGTTTTTGCTAAAGCCGCGATTGTCTCTACCCGACGCCCCGGTCCGTCCGAGCGATCCTTCCTAGTCGATCGCCGCGCAACTGAGGGTCCAATACAATTCTAAGACCCAGCTGGCACGCGAGAAATCACTACGCACCGGTTTCCTGCACAAACCGCGGCCTACCTTGCCAGCACCAGTCGTTATAACCGTTACAGCATCGCCAGATTCGGCCCGCTCACAGGCAAAAATCCCCCGATTCACTTAAGCTTGCCAT
The DNA here is from genome assembly GCA_020426865.1 of Planctomycetales bacterium. GTDB lineage: Bacteria > Planctomycetota > Planctomycetia > Pirellulales > Pirellulaceae > JAGQPD01. Next base: position 1,323 of record JAGQPD010001109.1, on the reverse strand, counting down.
GGCCCAACGACGACAAGTACGGCCGGAAAGGACGTCGCTGCCAGCAATGCCAGCAACAGTGCCAACATGCGCGTTCTGGCGAGTGTACACTTAGTTGAGAAGAACGGTGGCAAGAACGGCTGGCTACGGCGAGTCGCCGCTGGATGGTTCGGAATCGTTTGCGTCGCCGTTGATTTGACCGAGCGCCGCCACGGCATCGGTCTTGAGACTACGCAAGATCTTAGGGATGTCGGAACCGAGATACGGTTGAATCGCTGTTTTTAGTTTTGACATGTCGGCGTCGCGATTGCGTTCGGCCAGGCGGCTACTTGCCTGCAATGCTGCCTTGGCCACTGCCAGGCGTTTGGCAAGTTTCTCATCATCCCGTTTTTCCGAATCGACGACTTCCGCGCTTTCAGGGTCGAGCATCTCGACCAACATCGGAATGGCTCGTTCATCCCCCTGTAGTGCAAGTGCCGTAGCGGCATTAAACCGAACGTCGGGATAGGCATCACCCAGCATGACACCCAATTGATCGCGTGATGCGGGATCATCAATCATTCCTAACACAAATGCGGCCGTCGATCGCATCCGCCCCCGAAGGAGTGTTTCTGCCGGATCCTCTGATCGCTCTTGAGCTACCTCGATAATGACTGGCAACAACCTTGAGTTCGATAACAAAGTAGCATCATCCGTCCGCTCAGCATACCGTCCGATTCCCTGCAACGCCGCTCGCCGCACCTCGACTTCCGCCACCGAACGTTCGGTCTTCAACGTTTCAATCAACGGATCCAACACCTCGGGCACGTCAAACTCGCCAAGACATAAGCACAAGAACTGACGAAACAACAGATGGTCCTCGTCAAGGATTCCCGCCTCGCGCTGCTTTTTCAAGACTTCTGCCAGTGATTGGGCTGCCGTCGGATTGCCCCGTAACTCTGTGTTGCGTGGATCTCGCAAGATATTGGCGAGCGTCAATGCCTTCTGCCAATCGTCGTGACCGGGGTTTTGGATCTGACTGATCAACTCCTCGGGCCGGTTGCCCGATTGTGCCAGCCAGCTGAACGCAAACCAAATCGCAACAATAATTGAGACGATCAGCAGCGGGATCAGGAACAACTGCATGATGAAGCCGGCCGCTGGTGGCTCCACCGGCGGCAGGACATCGCGAGCCGCACGTGCATGACTGTCGGTCGCCGGTGCGCCTGTCCCGAACGTGGGTGTCTCGTCATATTCGGATGATCCCAGACCGGCGGGCGAAAGAGGACGCGAGAAGTCTTCATCGCCCTGGTTGGCATCGGCGTTCATCTTGGCAATCCTCGGCGGGCCGCGACTGCGACTCTC
>JAGQPD010001108.1 GCA_020426865.1 Planctomycetales bacterium | reverse complement strand
TATTCAAGAATTTCATTAACAGCTCGGTATGCAACGGTCCGGGGCAAAGTGCGTTGACGCGAATGTTCTGGCGGGCATGAATCACTGCCAATTCGCGAGTCATCGAGAGTACCGCACCCTTGGAAGCCGTATACGCCACTTGCGGCGTCGCCGCGCCCAACAAGGCCACGAAGGATGCCGTGTTGATGATCGAACCTCCGCCAGCTCGCAACAAAGCCGGAACCCCGGCCTTGCATCCCAAGAATACTCCCTTGGCATTAATCCTCATCGTCAGTTCCCAAACTTCCTCCTCCGTGCTCACTACATCATCGTCCCGGGAATCCATGATACCCGCGTTGTTGAACAAGATATTCAACTTGCCGAAAGCCGCTTCGGCTTCCTCAACCATTTTCTGGCAGTCGGACGCGACGGAAACATCGGCGTGCACGTAGACCGCCCGCCCCCCCTGCTGTCGAACCATCTCGACCGTTTCCTGTCCGCCCCGGTCATTGACGTCCACCGCTACGACCGCCCCCCCCTCGGCCGCAAATAACAACGCCGACTCGCGACCAATTCCGCTCGACGCACCCGTGATCAACGCAACTTTATCTGGCAAACGCATCTGTAATTCTCAATCTTGAGGAAATCTGGGATAGAATTCTAACGCCGATCCGCGGCCGACCGCCGCTGGCCGACGAAGCTTGCTAGTGATAACATACCGCCATGAGTACGATTGAAGCAATCACCTTTGACCTTTGGGATACGATCGTCGACGACGATTCCGATGAACCTAAACGTGCCGCCCGACAGCTGCGTAGCAAACGACTTGAGCGGCGCCACTTGCTATGGCAAGCCTTGAACGATCAACAGCCGACCGATTTGGCGCCGGTTACGCTGGCGTACGATACGGCCGATGCCGCCTTCAATCGAGTTTGGCACGACCAGCACGTCACGTGGACGATTGCCGAACGGTTGCGGGTGGCACTTCAAGGGCTTGGCCGCTCGCTGCCTAACGATGTCTTTGCCCAAGTCGTGCACGACCACGAGATGATGGAGGTCGACATTCCGCCCAATATGATTGATGGCTGTGCAGCGGCCCTTGCCGAACTCTCCAGCCGCTTTCGACTGGCGATTGTTTCCGATGCCATCGTCACGCCGGGCCGCTACCTGCGCAAGTTGCTGGAAGACCACGGAGTGTTGTCGTATTTCCAGAGCTTTGCCTTTTCGGATGAAGTGGGCTACAGCAAGCCGCACCGCTCGATGTTCGAAAAAATCTCGCGGGAACTCAATACGTCACTCGAACGCATGGTCCATATTGGCGATCGGGAACACAACGATGTGCGGGGGGCGCATGCGTTGGGGATGAGAGCAATCTTGTTTACTGCCACGCGTCCTGACGATCGACATGACACTGAGGCCGACGCCGTTTGTGAACATTATGGTCAACTGGTCGAAGTGATCGAACAATTGGCGGGGACCACGTGATCGCCTTAACGGCTTGGCGACGATCGTATTTGATCCGAGTTTGGGAGGCACACTAGTGACATCGTTGCGATTTCTTGTTGTCGACGGTTACACAAAGGCTGCTCGCGATCAATTGCAGGACGGGGGTGCATCTGTGGCCGCTGACCTGTACGTCAAGATGCTGCAAACGTGTTCACCCGTACCCACGTCCTGCGATGTGTTATTTCCTTCGGACCCTGGCAGCCAATTCCCTGACTCGGCCCACTTGCGATCTTACGACGGCGTGGCGTGGACTGGATGTAGTTTGTGCATCAATGACGACATCCCGGAAGTGCAACGGCAAGTCGCGTTTGCTCAGGCGACTTATGCCGCGGGGATTCCCGCCTTCGGCAGCTGCTGGGCGGCCCAAATCGCTACCGTTGCGGCAGGGGGTCGCGTGGCACCCAACCCAAAGGGTCGCGAAATGGGAATCGCCCGCAAGATCCAACTCACCCCGGCTGGTCGTGCGCATCCCATGTACGAGGGAAAGGCTTCCGTCTTCGATGGCTTTATCAGTCACGATGACGAAATCACTCATTTGCCACCAAGTTGTACCCACTTGGCTTCGAATGCTTGGACTCGAGTCCAAGCGGTTAGCGTCCAGCTTCAAGGGGCGTCATTCTGGGGATTGCAGTATCACCCTGAATACGACTTGCGGGAACTGGCAAGACTGACATATTGCCGCATCCCTAAGTTAATGCGTTATGGTTTCTTTCAGACAGAACAAGCCGCCCATGAATACGTCGGCGATTTGGAAGCCTTGCACAGCGATCCAACGCGCAAGGACATTGCCTGGAAGTTGGGAATCGACGAAGACGTGATGAACAACGATGTTCGCCTGATTGAAGTGCGAAATTGGATCACGAAGCTCGTCATCCCCCGCCGGCTAACTCTCTCTTGATCTGCCAAAGTTCGTAGCTGGTTCCGCATCATCGCATGCTTCATTGGTCGAATTGCAACTTCTAACCCTTTTAACGGTAACCGGGCGGGGGGAAAAGCCGAACTGGTGGCCCACGATGCTCAGTCGTATCAGGAACTACTTCGCAAGGCCGAAGTCGGCGATACGGTAGCCACGATTCATCGTGGCATAAAAGCCTACCGACGCAACTGGGCCAGTAGCTCCAGGTCGTTAAGGACCACAATCCCGCGATCGCGACAGTACGCTACCACCTCTGCCGTGTGGAGATGCCTGTCCCGCGTAGAGAGCACCTCGGCCTGGCCCAAGACGGCGGTCTGCACAACCGGGTCGTCGTTTGGGTCGTGCGGTACCACATGCTCCGCCTGCTGGGAGGGAATGACGACCAAACTTGCTGTTTGGATGTCTTCAATGAACTGGTCCAAGACACCGTCAGAAAGGCCGTGAATTGCCCGTAATCGCTCATAGCGGAGAACTCAGGCTGCCTCCATCAAAATAAATGGTGACGTGATAAGAAGGTGCGAATTCGTGGTTGAGAGTTCCAATACGGCAGCTGCTGGACCACCGGGACCGATGAGGGCTCGGGTGAGGACGTTGGTGTCAAGCACGATTCGCATCAAGATCGTCGCCGTACATCATCCATCGCCTCGTTTACCACGCTATCGGCCTCCTCGGCGTTGACGCTTTGCGACAATGCGTGCTCGTGAGCTTTGTCAAGGGTAGCAGCGATGCGGTCGTGGGCGGCCTCTTTTGCCGCAGTGTCAGGGATAACATCCGGACTGCATGCCAGGATAAAGAGGTGTTGCTTGGTTTCGAGCTTCCGACCAAGAATTGTCTCGAGTGTCTGTCGCTGGTCAGAGGGTAGGTCGTCGACGGTATGATGAGTAGAGATGTTCATGTGGAAATTTTACCACGGATTGGCGGCGGTTGGCAAATTGCGATCTCCGAAATCTTCTTTTCCACTTCCACCGGGTCATTTTCGCCATCAATGAGGCCTGGTCATCATCGGACTGTGTGAGTATCGGCATGTGGCAGAGGGTGAACTCAAGCCTTGGCCGCAGAACCGTCTCTTACTGCTATACGATAGTCAATGGAAGCTACGCCCTGAAATTGGCAAGTAGGAATCGTCGATTCAGCGGTTGCGGCGAACGAGCAGGATGGAGCAGGTACGGAATTAGCTTCATGAGCTCCGTTTTTGAAATTCTTAGCGAGTCCTTAAAGACTACCCAGCTAACATTCTCATCGTAATCAGGCGTAGTCTAAGAACCTTCATAGCGTGCATAGTGCTTGGTATCTTTGGGAAGCCAATCCAACGGATTGGTGGATATTGACGGATCTGCGTCTTTGTCTCTAGCAGAAAAAAACAACCGAAGTTGGGAAACGAGCGAAGGGACTGCCTTCGCAGACGGCGATGGCTCGATAAACACGCCCAACACAACCCGACTACCATCGTCAATATTTTGGTGGACGATGTGTAACTCCATTGTTTGTTGAACACCGTCCAACCAATGTTCACTGGGGTGGTGGAAATGGAACTTCACCAAGTGAAATTGTTTGTGGTCGACCTCAATGTATTGGCGTTGGTCACCACCAAACTCAATCTGGACCCCGTGCTCGTCCTTCTTGATCTTTCCGTTGGCGGACTTCTTCCATTTGATGGACAGCTTGTTGCCAAAGTCGGCGAGGATCGCGTTGGTAAGATTGATAGGAGACTGCTGTGTATTTGTCATGGTTGCTA
>JAGQPD010001107.1 GCA_020426865.1 Planctomycetales bacterium | reverse complement strand
GAATGAACCTAATGTTTGGTAGGCACTGGCGAACCGTGCGCCATTACCGAGCAGGTCGTCGCCCAATCCCAATAGTTGCCACTGGCCGACGGCGTCCAGTTTTGGCAGCAACATCTTGCGACTGGCGTACCATTCCATCTCTTTTGCGCGGACGCGGTGACGCTGTTTCTGCAGTTCCGCTCGATGGCGTACCGCTTCGCACTTGATCGATTCCCAATCGTAGACCAGGGGTGCGACGAGTGGCTCATCCATGGGGCGAATGAGCTGGCCGTCGGCGACGTCGATACCCATCAGACGCCGCAGAGCCCGTTCGTTGGCGTAGACACTGCCAGCGCCCCGAAACGTCCCAGCGTGAACTCCGCTGTTGGTGCGTGTCGCGTCGCGCGCGGGGCCGCCCAACGCCTCCTCCTCTTGCTTCTTGAACATCAAGTACTGATATTTGGCCTGTGCCACTCGCGATGCCTCGCCGCCGCGGCGTCCGGTTTGCTGCAGGGCCAACACGCGTTGCCAGGTTTCGTACGCCGCATCGCGGGCATTTTTTTTCGCTTCGAGGTTTTGATACGAGAAATACAAATCCCAATACGCGTTTTCCACATCACTGACGACGTCGCGCAACCCAATCTCAAAGTCGGATAGTGCCACGTCTGTGTATGCTCGAGCTAGTAGGACGCCGTTGTACAACCCAGGCAGCGAGTTCGGCCCGGCCACTCGATTGAACGCCGTGCCGGCACCCCTCAACAAAGGCTGACGAACCTGTAGTTCGTAAGCCGCGTTCCAAACAGACGGGAATTGGTTGGAGCCGATATTGTTGGCGTCATAGTCAATGCTCGTACGAAGCGTGAATTGTGCGCCGGTCATCGACTGCTTCTGCAACCCCGCGTGCCAATTGATCAGGTCCTGCTTGAGTTGGAGAGCGCCCTGGCCCTGGAACGTGTTGTTGAACGCTTGATCGTTGTTCTCGCTGTGTAATGTCGAGAAGAACACCGTGTCGTAGGCGCTTAGCGCCGCTTCCACCCCCTGCCGCGGATGGGTCGCTCGTAGCGCCGGATCCAGGATCGTAGTGATCGCCTCCGGAGCACGAATCACTTCGCCTCCAATCGAACGCAAAACTTCCGCATTCTGCAGTGTGACCTGGATCGCTTCGCTCAGACGCAAATCCCAGTACTGATACGGATTGCCATGCGCTAAAGTGTCGTGCAGGTCCATCGGTGCCTGTGTATTTGCGCCCGATTCCACCTCGATCGGCGGGGCATGGACGTCCTCATATTCAATCCGCGACGCCAGACTACCCAACCGCTCAGCGTCCGCCGGTAGCGTTGGCACCTTCCGGCGCATGCCGCAACCGGCCAACGATATCGTCAGGAATGATATCGTCAGGGAAACCAACGCCAATCGAAATAACGTGCCGGTTGTGGTCGCCAATGATCCACCGATTGTCTAGCTTGATCGCTTGCATGGCGCTCCATCCCATGGACCCCGCCGCGCAACATCCCCGCAAACGTATATCGGTTACGATCGGCATAATCTCCCCATTTTATGCTGCGGTCGTATCACAAGCCTCGCTCTGATGGGAATGGACTGCGGGGACTAGGCAGACTGCGCCGATGAGGAAGACAAATTGGAGTAGCTAGCAGTGCGCGCTGTTGCGTGCGCCGCGGACGCCGCGGACGCCGCGAGCCGATTCTTGTGGGAATCGGTGGGTGCCACAATCGATTTGGATCTTCAGCATGCCCCGTACCGACACGTCAACCGCTGTTCCGACCCAGCAGGTCATTGCTGACCGCTGGCACATGGTAGAGCAGATGATCGTCGAGCTGACCGAGCTCGGGGCGGGCGAGTCATCGGAGGAGTTCTGGCGCTCGCTTGTGGAACGGGCCGTACGTGCGACGAATGCGGCTGCGGCGGTTGTTTGGCAGCGACGCGTTGGCGGTGGGTTTGAATTGGTTGAACCCTTTTTCAGGGACGCGGTACTTTCGCTCGATCGAGGCGGATGGGCAGCGGTCCAACGGGAAGGGCTCCGACGCATCCGTGATCAGGCATGCAGCTGCCATATCAGTGGCTCTGATATCGCAGCAGGATTGACCCAGAACGAAGACATTGCGGATGATCCGGCGAAGTTCCAGCTGATTTGTGTGCCCATAATGGTTGACCAACAGTTGTCAGGGGCGCTGCAATTGATTGTGGCCGCCGACTGTTCGAAGGATGTTGTAACGGGGCAGCTGCGGTTTATCGAAACGTTGGCA
>JAGQPD010001106.1 GCA_020426865.1 Planctomycetales bacterium | reverse complement strand
CGACCGGATGACGTATACCGGAAGGCAAGCGACCAACAGGCGTGCTGCGTTGTTGGGTAGCCAGGGACCGCGAGAGCTCCCAATGATTGCCCCATCGGCTCGCAATCTGGAAGTCAAGAAGCCTGACTGATTCGGCGGGGCGCCGTGAATCGCTCCGCCGATCCCCGGTATTTCGGCGTGCGACCTCGGTTCGGGTGTCGGTGTTTCATTCTTCGGCCGGGGGATCGGCCGGAGCTATGTACGTCCCTGGCAATCGCCAACGCTGGCAAAAACCCAGACGCGCTTCTGGAAAGGGCAGTCCGGGTGAGTTGCGTAAACTGGTCGTGGCTGGTACCGGCGGGATCACCTGGTTTGCCTAGCGTGCCCGGTTGAGTAGCGCGACTTGATTGTGAATTGTGACAGTTGAGTAGCGAGTCTGGCTGTTCGTTGCGCGTCTGGCTGCTCGTTCCGTTTTCACCTCGTTCGCGCAGCTCGTCAAACGTGGGCAGTGGAATGTGAGCGACAAGCGGCATGAGTGAAACTCCTGTGTCGTCGGGACCCGATGTCCAAGTGAAACGAGCAAGTACCCAAGATTTAGCCTGTATACCTTACGACGAAAACGGTTCGCTGTCTTTCCGTTGAACCCCGACGGCGGCAAGCACGCGAGTCAGATTCGCACATGCACGGAAACACACCGGTTCGACAACGCCGTTTCGTTGACACTGCCGTGCATCTTTTGTAGAATGCGCGCTCGCGGTATCGCCATGCACTCTCGAATCGCATCCGCAACGCACAGCGAAGGACCATTTCCATGTCTGTAATTGCCTGTCGTGCCACTAGAACCGTGGCCGCTACGCCGCCGGTTCTCGTTTTCGGCTTGATCATCGCCGTGGCCTGCCCAACCCGCGGTGGACGTTGTCTCGCCGCCGACACGTCAGACATTGCTGTCCACCAGCGCGCTCCCCTTACGACTGAAGAGGTCTCTGCGGCACAGTCCATCAATGCCTTTGCGTTTGACTTGCTTGCCCAGATTGCTGGTGAGCGTAAATGGTCGGAAAACACGCTGTTTTCACCATTCAGCATTTCGTCTGCGTTGGGAATGACCTATGCGGGCGCGCGGGGCACGACCGCCACAGACATGGCCCGAGTGCTGCACTATCAATCAGACGGTATCCACCAAGGCATGGGAGATCTCACAACGGACTTGGACACCCCGCAAGCCGCGTATGATTTCCGTGTTGCCAATCGCATTTTCGGCCAGAAAGACTTCATGTTCAAGGCGGAGTTTCTCGAACTGCTGCAAGACATTTACACCGCTCCGATGGAATCAATGGATTTTCGCTCGGCCCCCGAGGAATCCCGCCAGTACATCAATCGATGGGTCGAAGAACAAACGAATGACCGAATCCAAGAATTGCTGCCGAAGGGCGTTGTTGGCGAAACCACTCAGTTCGTACTCACCAACGCCGTCTATTTCGACGGCCAATGGCAGTATTCGTTCAACGAAAAGTTGACGCAGGACGCGCCGTTCTACCTGGATGCGACCACTACCATTGAGATACCGATGATGCGTCAAACGAACACGGTTCGCTACGGACGATTCGATTCCTATCAAATGGTTGAATTGCCCTATGCGGGCGGCGACCTTTCCATGGTAGCCATGCTCCCCAACGACGTGGATGGCTTAGCGGACCTAGAGTCGTCACTGACCGCAGAGACCTTTCAACAAAGCCTGTATGAACTCAGACCAACGGACGTCGTTGTCGAACTGCCGAAATTCAGGTTCGACGACGAACAATCTCTAGAAAATTCTTTAGCCGATCTCGGGATGGGTATCGCGTTCGACAAGAATGAGGCTGACTTTGGTGACATGGCTTATCTCGCCGCGAACGAAAACCTCTACTTGACGCACGTCCTGCACAAGGCATTTATTGATGTCAACGAAAGCGGCACGGAGGCTGCCGCCGTAACAACCGTCGTCGGAGCACTTGACACAACGGCGTTTGGCTCACCGCCACCGCCACTGCCGGTATTTCGCGCCGATCACCCGTTCCTATTCGGGGTACGCGACAATCATTCCGGAGCAATGCTGTTTCTGGGCCGCCTGGCCGATCCTGACAGTAACGCGGCACGGACATACCTGGTTCCCGAATCGAGCGGGTGGGGAGTCATGTTCATCATGTTCTTGTTTCGCCGGCGACGAACCACACGCCACGAAAATGCCTTTCTTTAAGCCCAATACCTCGAGGTTCGAGGTATTCGTCCCATGGTCGCGTCCACGGTCCTCGCGTGCCATGAGCGCCGCACGTCCGAGGTCACCCGCCGATTATTTCGGCCTCGGCACACCGCGTGAGGATCGAACGTCGTCTGCTCGGCCGATCGATCGTGCGGTTTCCCTACCCAGGGTGATGGGCTGTTCTTGGATGATCTGGCGAGGAGCCAGTCCCTCCCCCCGGTGTTATCAGTCGGCAGCCCCCCCCGGAATTCACCACGCACAAGACAACGTCCTACCAAGACAATGCAAACACAATCCAAGGTTGTCCTTCCAGTTCGTGGTGTCCACCGCGTTCACCTACATGACAGCCGTCTGGCATGACGGACAACGAAGCCGAATGATGGACCACGTGCCCGCTACCAACTCGAAACGGTCAGACAACTGTTTGCGGCCCACTCCGCCTTTTAGCTGACGATGCCGGATCGCAAGTAAAAGACCATCTGCCAGATGCGGTCAACCTCGCCGCGTTCGATCACCTCAATCGGCTTCAGGCCACCGAAGGCATCGTTCGGTTCTTCCATCCAAGGCCCAATCGCGTCCTCTTGAATGACTTCAGAGAGCGCGTCGACAACTCGTGTGAGTTCTTTCAAGTGACGCATTACCACTTTCGATGGCGACTTACCCGACTCGACGCTGGCGAGGTTGCGCGTTGACATCGGAACGAGTCGTGCGAAGGTCTCGGGGTTGAGGCCAAGTCGGTCGCGTAACCGAAGCGATTTCCCGGCAGTCGTTTCGACAATGGGCATACGATCAACCGCAGAAACAGTGGCAACGGCTCGATGCTGCTTCTTTGCCGTGGGTTTCTTCGTAGTCTTCCGTGCTACTTTCTTTGTCATACTGGACGCCCCAGTGAATGATCGACACCCGTACCTTGCCCAACCAATCATACATGCAAAATTGCATGAAGTCAAGAGTTAATAAGACGGCCGGGTGATACAACGGATATCCGACTTGTCGCCAGCAGATTGTGGCGAAATACGACCAGATTGTAACCAGAGTCATCTGCTGAAGAGCGCACAAGGATCGCTTCCAAACCTGCTGCTGCGGCCAGTCGTCCAACCTGCTAAGTGACGGGCTCAAGCCCTGCAGCACACCCTGCGCGCCAGTCACATTCGAGCATCCGCTTCTCGGAAATCCGCAACGTCTGCCGGCTGCTACCGTCATCAAGAATGAGACTGGAAACATCATTGCCAGGCACGTCGCTGTATAACACCAATTCAATGAGTGACGCGAACCATGATCGGGAGAGGTCAAGTTCGCCAAGTGAGTTTCCATTCAGCCACAAGAACTCAAGCTGGCCCATCGTCCCGAAAACGCCCCTCTCAATAGCGTCGAGTTGATTGCCGCCCAAGTCTAGTTGCTGCAGGTTAATGAGTTCGTCGAAGCTTTCGCGCTCGATCATGGAGGCCGATGAAGACGGCAACACCGGAACGCGCGAGACAGATTGCGCAACGTCTTTTGACACAAAAGAGCGAAATTGCATGGGGCCATCTTCGTGGTAGCCTGCGATACCTCGCCGATCCTAACGAGGAAGCGGAACGAAAGATGTTGGAAGGCGCTGCCTCCAGAGCGGATAGTCGGCACTTCGCCAATATGGGCGTTGGCATGGTCGCACTCGCCAACGGTGAGTTCCAGAAGGCCGATGCCTGCTTTGACATTGTTCTGCGCGATGGATTCCCTGACAGTTGCTATTACGTCTGGGCGTACGCCTTCAAGAAACGGAGAGAGGCCGATCCCCGATGGCCCCACTGGATCGCCGCCGCTCCCGACAGTCAGGGAAGTGGCGTGGAACCGTGATCGCGTCTCCGGTCCAATCTCGCGATGGAGCGGTGGCGCGATGGATACCCAGGCCGTGGGCCTTGTCTATGCAAATGGCCGGGCCTTCGGCCCTGGAGTTCAGAGATCAATTGTGACGCAGAATCGGCTATGCCAAAGCGTCACTGGATCGCGATGCATGCTTATGTCCCGAATTCGGGGCGGCGGCGGCCGAGTTGCCCTTGCAGTCGCTGGACGATGCTGCTGTGCATCTGGCTGACACGGCTTTCACTCAAGTCCAACGTCGTGCCAATTTCCTTCATTGTCAACTCTTCGTAATAGTACAAGATGATGATCAACCGCTCGTTGCGGTT
>JAGQPD010001105.1 GCA_020426865.1 Planctomycetales bacterium | reverse complement strand
ATCATCCTGCCCCTCATCGTCCTGCCTTATCCACGTGCCAGAGGGAAGGCAGAACGATGAGGGGCAGGATGATTTGATCGCGACCAATTCTCTCTTCGCCACGTGGTCCTTGCGTTTGGGATTTCTGTGTGCAAAATGTAGTAGCTGTGCATGAACCTGCATCCCTGAAAGGCGTATTTTTCTCATGGCTACTCCCTCGAGCTCGACCAGCGGTGCTGGCGACCCTACGACAACCTCTTCGGTTCTCCCGAATCGGCTAATGTCACTCGACGCCTACCGCGGGTTGGCGATGTTCCTGATGGTGGCGGAAGTGCTACACCTGTGCCGCGTCGCCGAACATTTTCGGGACAGCCGGGTGTGGGAATTCTTATGTTTTCACCAAAGCCACGTCGCTTGGATCGGTTGTTCGATCCACGACATGATTCAGCCGTCCTTTTCGTTCATGGTGGGAGCCGCGTTGCCGTTTTCGATTGCCAGTCGGCGAGCGCGCGGGCAATCGTCAGCCGCCATGATCGCGCATGCATTTTTCCGAGCGGCAGTGTTGATTCTGCTGGGGATCTTCTTGCGATCGTTGCGCCGAGACCAGACCTATTTTACATTCGAAGATACGCTCACCCAGATCGGGCTCGGCTACGGTTTCCTGTTCTGTATTGGCCTGCGCTCTTGCCGTGAAGCGTGGATTGCGTTGGCCGTGATCTTGGTCGGTTACTGGCTGGCCTTTGCGGCGTATCCGGTACCGATGATCCTGGACCCCGATCGAGTTGGTGAACCCTTTGGCTGGCCGCACTGGATGACCGGCCTGGAAGCTCACTGGAATAAGAACGTCAACCTGGCCGCCGATTTCGAACGCTGGTTCTTGAATTTGTTTCCTCGCGAATCTTCCTTCGATCACAACGGTGGCGGTTATGTGACGCTCAGCTTCATCCCCACGCTAGGGACAATGATCCTAGGTCTGATCGCCGGACGGTGGTTGCGGTCCGACCGACCTGCGGCCGCAAAAGTCGGTTTGTTGGTCGGTGGGGGTGCAGTGCTTGTTGCCGTCGGCGCGGCGCTCGGATACTTGCACATCTGTCCGATCGTTAAACGGATCTGGACGCCATCGTTCGCACTTTATAGTGTAGGCTTCTGTTTCTGGATTCTTGCCGTGATGTACCTTGTGATTGATGTCGCCCGGTTCCGCGCCTGGGCGTTCCCGTTGGTTGTCATCGGTATGAACTCCATTGCGATCTACGTGATGAGTTGGACGATCGAAGGTTTCGTGCACGACGCGTGGCATCGACACCTAAGCGAAAAGGTCTTCAAGATTTTCGGCGAGCCGTACGAGCCGCTCGTTGGTGGCTCGTTGGTCATCATCACGTTCTGGTTGATCCTCTATTGGATGTACCGCCGACGTTTGTTCCTGCGAATCTAGCAGCGATCGGGATCGTCATCGCACCGTTAGAACTCAGTTGGTCCGTCCGTGACTAACAATGTATTGTCCTCCTGCAGGTCAAGCGTTCGGACGATGGACGGGCGGTCGACATCCCAGATGCGAACGCGCTGTCCATTTCGGCAGCGTTCCAAGAGCTTGCCATCTTCAGCGAGTTCTTCCACATGGCCGCGCAGCAGCGGAATACTGTGTAGTTCGAGGTATGTGGCCAAATCCCACAGCTTTGCGCCGTGAGTCGAGGTGACGGTCAGCAGTTGCGAGTTGTCGCGAATCGGCAGGGCTTGCAGCCGGTGGACATCTTGCAGCGGAAAATGGTTCGCCAGCTCCCCCGTTGCATGATCCCACAGGCGTACACCATCGGGATGCAGTGTCAATAATTGCTGCTGTCCCAGCGTTGTTGACTGCGTTGAGCCGAATGACGATGCAAGTAATTCGATCGCGTGCGCCTGCTTTAGTTTGCCGGAGGTTGCGTCAAAGAACGCCAGTCTGCCGGTCTGAATGATCACGACGGTTGCTGATTCGGTTGCTGATTCGGAAAGAAACCGGGCTTCGCTGATTACGCCGGATACTGACGACGACAATGCGCCAATGGCGCTGCCGTGCTGAAAGTCCCATAGCTCTGCCGGTATCGGTGTTCCGAACGGATAGTGGACGAGTCTTGTGCCATCGTCACTGAAGATTACTTGGGATTGTTTCAGTGTCTTGACGATCTGGCCATTGGTTGTATCGCAGAGTTGTAGCGGCGAATTGTGGTGGGATGTTGCCACCAGCAGGAATCGGCCATTGGGGCTGAAGATAGGCGCCGACGCTGGAATGTGCTGCCCGAAAGTGACCAACACCTTACGGTCCGACGTGCGAACCAGCGTGCGTTCGTGTCCATAACAGAACACACTTTGGCTGTCAGGGCTGAATTGTACGACCGGATCGTTCATGAAGCCGTGTCGCGTGATCACGGGACCGTATTGTTGGGTCTCGAGATCGTACAGTAATGTGTCGTAATGGAAAGTGATAGCAAGGTAGCGTTGGTTAGGACTGAGTATCAATGACTCGATATCCCACATCGCATCGGCATCGGGAAGCTCGACTTCGAATCGGCGTTGTTTTGTTGCGTCCTTCAAATCCCAGGCGACAATGGAATGCTGTTGTTTGAGCCGGTCTTGGGAGCGGTATGCGATATACAGTGTCGTGCGCGACAGGTTCATGGTTGCGGCGGTCGGAAGCATATCGTCCACGGCGAATTGCTGTGCAATCGAGCCATTGGCGTCGTGTGTGACGACGCAGCGTGAACGTGAGACCTGTGTGTTCCAGCCGGAGGGTCTCGAAACGCCACCATTCCGTAACAGGACAAGTTGGGGGATTCCGGCCGGCGCAGGATAATCGAGTTCCGGAAGTTCCCATTGCCGCAACCATCGGTCCACAGTGCCGTCGGAGTCCAATTGCTTGGTGATGTCATCAATGTGACGCGCGGCAATTCGTAGCGGGTCACCGTGTCGCATCGTGATCGGACGCCCCCACGCATCGTAGTCGGCCGCTGTCAGCGTGCGCGTGGGGCGAACTTCGCCGTGATGTCGGTCGAGCTCGACGAGCGGTTCGTAAGACTGCGTGTATTCCGTGATACGCAATTCCTGCCTTCCGGTTTCCACATCAAATACCGGAAGGGGGACCGGCGGAGTCCGTTGTCGTTCTGTTGGCACGGCTTCGCGACGCAACGGTGGCGTGCGCGAGACTCGGCCCAGCGCCCAGCGACCGTTCGGGCTTAGTTCGATATCAAGTGCGGGGTGGCGGGCGATTGTGACGAGACGCTGAAGTGGATCGAGTCGATACAGCCACGCCTGGGTTAGCTTGGGGTGACCGCTGATGTGGTCGGCGACAAACAACGTATTGGAATCGGGACTGAAATGGACCAGCTCGCAAGGGGATGGGATGGCGGATGCGGCCCAAGTTTCGATTTCATACACTTCCGCTCCGTGACTTCGCCGAGCGACCGCCAGCCATTTGCCGTCAAGGGAATAGGACAAGCTCGTGACGGGGCCATCGGCGTGTATTGCCTTCAACGGAGTACCATCCTTGGGATTGGAGATAATTACGGTACCGTTTTCATAGCCAGTGGCGATTGACTGGTCGCGCGAATTGATACCGAAGGTCGTCAGATTCGCACCTGGGCCGATGATTGTTGCAGTAAGTTCGCCGTTGAACATGCTGCGGATCTCGGCATCACGTTGGCCAAGTCCGACCAGAAACCACTGTCCGTCATTACTAAACCCGACGTGATGCCGTGCGTTCATCGGGCTCTAAATGACCGAGCGCGATTCTG
>JAGQPD010001104.1 GCA_020426865.1 Planctomycetales bacterium | reverse complement strand
ATCCAGCAATGACGCGTGACTGGGAGCGACACTACCGCACACGATGGCCAGGAACAGCGTTGGCACAACAAGTCCTGTCATCCGGCCTTGCAGCCGGAAGTCCGGCAGTCGGCGGTCGTGTGGTTGGCGGTTGTGTGATCGGCGGTCGCGAAGCTGGTTGTCATCGACAACGCTGGCGTCAACAATCCAATTCATGCATCTTTCTCCCGAGAATGAGTGGCTCGTAGAATACTAGACCACGAATGATGAGCGGAGAAGCGAAACCTGGAAAATTCGCGTTGGTTCCCGACGCGAACGGTCCGTTGGTAAGCATCGGGAAAAGCTGTCGGCGCCAGCAAAGATTGCGGACAGTTGGGAGAAGTTCCGATGGTAGCGATGCTAACGATTCTCAGGTCGCCTAAGCGACCCGGATGTCGCCGACTT
The DNA here is from genome assembly GCA_020426865.1 of Planctomycetales bacterium. GTDB lineage: Bacteria > Planctomycetota > Planctomycetia > Pirellulales > Pirellulaceae > JAGQPD01. The sequence goes on along the minus strand of JAGQPD010001104.1, from coordinate 11,440 downwards.
CGCTGCGGCAGAATTCGTCAAATCGATCATACAAGGCGAACAGCACTTCACGCATGTTGCCGTCGTGTTCTTCCAACAATGAGTCCACCTGTCGGGCTGCTTGCACGGACCAGTCCACGGGCCATTCTTCCGTTAGTTCCTTGACAATCGTAATTGCCTGCATCCGCGACACCGATGTCCGGATCAGCGTCGGAATACGGATGTCACGGTGAGAAGTCACCAATAGCCCCCAGCCCCGTCGACGACACTTGCGGGATAACCTCCAACGACGAAACCAGTTCAGTTCGTCGTAGCCATCGACCGCCAATACACCGCCGCGCGGAAGATCCTGCATTTCCTCGTGATTGGACAGCATGAACTCGCCGCCCGGACCAATGCGTAAGAGAAACGCCGGCGTGTCTCGGGCGTCCAACTGGCAGACGAGCGTTTGTAGCAATGTCGTTTTTCCGGACCCATGCGCCCCGATAATCGCTCCCCAACTCCCCTGCTGTTCAAACTGCAATACGATGTCCGCCGTACTCTCGTCAGCCCGGTGTACGTAATTCATTACCGCTGGCCGCACCCGCGCAGAAGAAAAGGGATTGCAGCGAGCCTCCAGTCGCATAGCAGGCTCGGTTACCCGAATATTCATCTTCGTCCTCGTAACGTCAGATTGCCCAGTCGAAATGGATGATCAAAGCACGCCTCTTTGCCTTGACGAAAAAAGATCCGGACGCGGACGCACCAATGGATGTATAACAACTGCCCGGCATAACTCAGTGGACTGTTCGGCAGCGGCGTGCGAAACGACCGCAAAACTCGCAGATCGCCGTCTTCGACATCCGCTGCCACTCGCCGTTCAAAATAATGGACCCCCATGTCCTGGTCCCCTTTCCCCTCCGTGTACCACAACACCGATGCCTCCACGGCCTGTAAACTGCCCGCCTCGACCGCATCAATTTGATAGTCGCACTTCAATATCTGCCCCGGTCGGTACGCCGGCAAATGGTCAAATAATTGGATACTGATTAGGGGTTCCATGTAAAGCCCCCTTTTCCTGCAGATTCCCCACTGTCGGGTGTATTGACTTGCCCCATGAGAGGTATAACGATGAGTGGGAAAACGCGTTGAGTCGGCGGCCATTTGCGATATTTACCGGTCACGACCAGCTGCCATCGGATGGCGTTGTTGGGGGCCTTGAACGAGTGCATGGCCTCATCGGGCAAAAAAAATTCGGCCTGGTACTCGAATGGAATCCCTGCCTTGATCGTGAAATCTCGGCACTCCAGCACCGTCCGTTCCGCGACTTCACGCCGTTCGGTCCGGACGTCGGTCCCTTCGCGGTAGGTCACTTCTTCTTGGCAAACCAGTTTCATCGTCAGGGCAACCACATTCACCTGACCAGCTTGCGAGAGGAATACGGCATACCGTTGGCCAGGAATGAGCGGCAGATCGGAGACTTCGACCTGGGTCGGGCCGACGCTATTGAAGAGTACCAGACAATAGAAAAAGTCCTTAACGCACCAGATGGTGGCAACCAGCATGGGCAGCACGAGCAGCAGCATGAGCCAGGAGATCGAACCTTCCTGTTGGAATTGTTGGTAGACGACGACGGCAACGACGGCCGTCAGACCGCTGAGGATCATGGCGGCGACGGCGCTGATCCAGGTGCGAACGATGGGGGAACTGGCGATCGGCAGGCGGTAGGCGAGGGTGATTCCTGGCGAATTCACCAGGTTAGCGTTTTGCGGGATGGTGGGGTAATCGCGAAGCGCGGGTCCGCGGTCTGCGCGTGGGTCCAATTCTGAGGCACGGCGGGCCAGTGCCTTGCGACGTTCGGCCGAGGTACGATGGACGAGCAGGCGGTAGATCAGTCGGGTGGCGCTGAGGATGGCGAGGGATCCGAGGGCGAACACCAGCAGCCAGAAGGACTGTCCCTGCGTCCACGTTCGCGGCTTTAGGGACGGGAGCAGCCGAAAGGTGATCGCGGCGACCAGGATCGTGGCCGATAATAGAAAGAGAGCGGCGAAGAAGACCGTTTCACCGACCCGCGCCACAATCGGGGACCCAGTGCGGCGGTTTCCCCGTTTTTTCTGCCATAATCGAAGTTTCGACGCCAACACCGCGCTCCACGGGCCACCCCAATTCCGCGACACGTGAGCCACCATGCAGCTCGAGGACGTGTTTGCAATCCAATAGCACCATAAAACGAACACCGATGATCGACAAGCCCCACGCTCCGACTGCTGCTGCCCCGTCACGGCGGCCCTCAAGCAGCCCGGCCGACGTAGTTCGGCCGTGGTCGGTCCGCCACAGTTTGTTGATCGTCTGTTGGACTCCCGTTTTAGCTCAGGTCTTTGCCAGCACGTTCAATATTGCCTACAACCTGCAACACCTTCGGCCCCTGTTGACCGCTGATCAGCAGCGGTTGTTTCAATGGACGATCGCCATTTACAACCTCATCGTCTATCCAGTTGCCGGCGCGTATTGGTGGCATTCGGTGATGGCGATCCGCCCTGCGTTTGATGCGTGTCTTCAACAGCGTGAACCGCCACGCGTCCAGCTGGCTCGCGCCCGTCGCCGATGCATCAACATTCCATGGTGGTTTACTGGCATTGGGGCTTCGGCATGGTTGTTTTGCATCCCGGTGTTTTTGACGGTCCTTTCGTTGAGCCGCGATCCCTTGCGGTGGGAAGTCCACTTTCACCTGACGGTGTCCTTCTTGATCGCGGCATCAATGGGGTTGACGCACGCCTTCTTCGCCTCGGAGATCATCATCCAACGTCTGTTGTTTCCGGTATTGTTTCAGGACGCCAAACCGTCGGACACGGCCGGTGGCGTCGCGTTGTCACTGACCGGTCGAGGGCTCATGTGGGCCTTCTCCGCGGTAATCTGCCCCGTTGTTTCGCTACTGTTGCTGGCCCTCAACCCCGATCCGACCCATCACGAAGAGCCCGTGATTGTCCTTTGGGTGGGGGGCGCCGCGATTGTTTTTGGTGTGTTCTCGGCTTGGTTGTTGGGAAACTGGATCTCGCAGCCCGTCCGCCGACTCCGTGATGCGTCGCGCCGCGTCTCGCACGGCGATCTGGATTTCTCCATCGAATTGTTGCGTGCCGATGAATTTGGACCGCTCATTGATGAATTCAATCGTATGCTGCGCGAGCTGAAGGAAAAAGAACAGCTGCAGGAAACCTTCGGCCTTCACGTTGGCCGCCAAGCCGCCCTGCAAATCCTGCAACGCGATCCCGGCTTGGGAGGTACGCAACAAAATGTCACCATTATGTTTGCCGACCTCCGCGGCTTTACCGCTCGCTGCAACAACAGTTCAGCCGAGGAAGCCGTGCGGATCCTCAACGAATTCTTTTCGGCAATGGTCGAAGTTATTGACCAGCATCGCGGCATGGTCAACAAATTCCTGGGAGATGGGTTGATGGCCATTTTCGGCGTCGGCTCCCCAGACGCTAACCACGCTCAACTTGCTCTCGACGCCGGCAAAGAAATGGTTCGTCGAACCCAATTCTTAAGCAATCAGCTCGTGCTCGCTGAAAACCGTCCCCTGCAAGTCGGGATCGGTATCCACACCGGTACCGCTGTCGTCGGCAGCATCGGCTCGCCACGTCGGATGGAATACACCGCAATCGGCGACACCGTCAATACGGCATCCCGAGTAGAATCGCTGACCAAACAACTCAGCGTCCCACTCTTGATTACCGCACATACCTACCGAAATTTGAGCGACCACGCAGGACTGTTCGCCTGCCCGCCGCAACAAGTCAAAGGGATCGCTGAGCCCGTAGAGGTTTACGCCTGGAATCCAGTTTTGCAAAAAGCAAGTCACTGACGGTCGTTCCTGCTGGCTGCTAGCAATCGCATAAACTACTTATCTTACCCAAGGCGCAAACATCGGACTTTAATCACCTCAGGCACAATCGTCATTCGATACATGGGATGCTCGCTGAGTCGTTTTTCAGCGCTCCACGCCCCGTCGAATACTCCCTTGCCGCGCATGCGAACGCCCATCACCTACTGCCTGTTGGTGCTGACCATCCTTCAAATGGGATGTCGTCTGCACGAAAAAGTTGCCGCGCCGCCACGACCTGCGCCGTTGGACGTGTCCCCCGTGCCGCAATCGACGCTTGCTCGACCACCTGCCACGCCGACACTCCAACGCCTGCCAGCCGCCGGCGAATTCGAGCAATCAACATTGCAGGTGGCCACCGCCGTCGCGACCGGCGACGAGTGCTGCCCCGTCTCCCTCGCCACCGCCAGCGACGCCGTCCCCGTCTCCTTGCTTGACGCGCCCGGCGAGTTGGACGACCTGGCGCTCGACCAAGCTCTACAAGCCCTCGACACGTTGCCGGCCTATCACGAATTACAGGAATCTTGCCCATCGCCCGTCGTAGACTGCTCGTGCCAACTGACGTACCAAGAGTGCCTCTGTTCGGCCGCACAAAATGCAATTGCCGCGCGATTGTTGGGGATTGAAGCCGAGGCCGTTGAATGTTCGGTCTGCAGCCGGCGCGGACGACGGACCTGCATCGACTGCATTCGCCTGGACGTGCTCAAGACGCGTTCAGTCGGACAACGGAACCTTACGGCCGGATCGGCGCTGAAATTGTTCTTCGGACTGCTCGAATCGCGTCACCAGAGCGTAATCATCGAACGCAGCTTGGCAGAAATCGATGAAATCGAATCCCGGCTCCAGGAATTGAAACGCGCCGACATCAAGTCCGCGGTCGACTGGGGGGAAGCGTCGCGTCGGCGAGCTGAAGTACTACAGAAACGTGAAGAGCTACAGCTGACCGCTGCGAAATTCGATCGCCAACTAAAACAACTTTTGGGAATCGATGCCTGTTGCCCAACCTTGCTCTGCCCCGCCGATCCGCTGACTGTCGAGCCAAATTGTCTGGATGCCGAATGCTGCGTTGCCACCGGCTTGCGTCATCGGTATGAGGTTGTACTACTGCATACGCTCTGCCGCGGCTTGAGTGACGAAACGTTGGAAACTGTCCGCCAGGCAATTGCGCAGTCCAACGTGTCGCTGGGAACCTTTGTGCCCACTCGACGACTGCTCTCGATCTTTCGCCGCGAAAGTTTTTCGTGTGAAATTGAAAAACGCCGCGAGCAACTGTGTGTGCTCATCGACGAATCAGAGCGAATTGTCAGCGAAGAGATCCGTCAGTCGGTTTTGGCCGTCGAAACTCGAACCCGCCAATTGGCCGTCGCCAAGGAACGTGTCGCCACCTGGCAGACTCGCGTCAACGACCTCACACAAATCATCGACGTTGAGCTGCCAGATAGCGACTCGAAGGAAAAACCAACCGTCTTTGACGTGAGCCGCGCGAAGCTCGAATTACTCCAAGCTGAAAGCGATCTGCTCCACCGACTCGTTGAGTGGAAGATCGCCGAAGTCGAACTGTTTCAAGCTCAAGGCTTGCTCGCCGAACAAGCTGGATATGAGTTTCCCAAACTCGGCTGCTGCTACGGCCAGTGCAACTGCCATAGCCTCATGCACTAGATGCTATCGCGGGCGGACTCCCTGGCGGTAGAACCCCACCTTTTCTAATGCGTGATAAACCTCCTCCAACGTTTTCTCGCCGAAATTTTGGATGCCCAAGAGATCTTCGCGAGTCGATTTGAGCAGGTCCTCGACGGTGAAGATTCCGCGTTCTTCCAGGCAATTCGTTGTGCGGACCGTCAGTCCAATCTCCGCCGTGCTCATCTGCAGGCGCTCCTCCAACGTTTGCGTCTGGCGATCTGCGGCACTCAATGGAATGCGTGTCATCTTGGAATTCCCTCCCTGTGAATATGGCGACTCTGGTCAGTAACTACGCGGCGCCCATGGAGTCTTGTGTGACTAGCTCCGATCCTGCGCAGCATTTGGGCAGGAGCTTAGCCCAAAATCGGTTTTCTGGCAAGCTAGTGCTAGCACTCCGCGCAAAGGGATGCGACTGTTGCCAACTTCGGCGGGTTGTTGGGCCCGCTAGCGCCCGGTTAGGATAACCAGAGGGGGGAATAGGACGGGGTTGCGGATAAGGCGGCAGAAGCGGAGAGAATCTTGCAGCGTGACTATGTAAACGAATTGACCGAAGCACAGCAGGCCGCCGTCACTCATGTAGTCGGCCCGCTGCTGATTTTGGCCGGGCCAGGAAGCGGGAAGACGCGGGTCGTCACCTATCGCATTGCTCATTTGCTTTCGGAGGGAATACCGTCGGATCAGATCCTCGCGTTGACGTTCACGAACAAGGCGGCCGACGAGATGCGTCAACGGCTGCGGGGGATGATTCCGGACGCGGGTGTTTGGATTGGCACCTTTCATCGGTTTTGCAGTCGCCTTTTGCGAAGCTATGCACCGATGGTAGGCTTGGCAGAGAATTTTACGATCTACGATACGGACGATAGCTTGAGCGTGTTGCGGGATGTGATCAGCGATACGGACGATCTTCCAGAGACACATCCTCCAGCTCGGATCTTACAGGCGATCAGCGGCGCCAAGAGTCGGCTAATAGGGCCCGACGACTACGAACCGCAGCGATTGAGCACGTTGGGGGCGGCCGTGAAGCGGTTTTACCCCGCCTACCAGCGTCGTTTGCTCGAAAGCAACGCCTTGGATTTTGACGATTTGCTCATGCATACCGCGCATTTAATGCGCGACAATCCGGAGACGCGGGCTGAGCTCGACGATCGATATCGCTTCGTCCTGGTGGACGAATACCAAGACACAAACATGGCGCAATATATGATCGTCCGGGCCCTGTCGGTGAACCATCCGAACCTGGCGGTCACGGGTGATCCCGATCAGGCGATCTATGGTTGGCGCGGCGCGGACATCAGCAATATTCTGGAATTTGAGCGGGACTATCCGCAGGCCATGGTGGTGAGACTGGAACAAAATTATCGCAGCACGCCACAGATCCTGCAGGTTGCCGATGCCTTGATTTCACACAACGTGCGGCGACGGGCCAAATCGATTTTCACCGAACTTCCTGGTGGTCAACCCGTACGGATCGTTCGCTATCCGCACGAACAGGCTGAGTCTGACGCGATCGCGTCACGAATCCTGCACGCGATCGAAAACGAGGCTCGAGAACCACGCGACTTTGCCATCTTGTATCGTACGAATGCTCTGTCGCGCCACTTTGAGCATGCGTTGCAAGCTCAAGGGTTGGCCTACCAAATCGTCAATGGCGTAGAGTTCTATCAACGTCAAGAGATCAAGGACTTGTTAGCCTACTTGAGGCTGGTCAACAATCCCCGCGACGTCATTGCCTTCAAACGCATCGTCAATCGGCCCGCTCGAGGGATTGGTAAGAAGACGGTCGAACGCCTATTGGCTTACGCTAACGAACACGGCGTGTCCCCCTTGGAAGCCGCTCGCAAAGGAGCTGTGATTGCGGGTATCAGCCAGCGTTTTGCCTTGGCGCTGTTGCGTTTCGCCAATCAGATCGACGAAATCACTGCCGCCAGCGGTATGTCCGTCGAAGCATGCGTGGGATTGGTGTTAAGTGTCACCGATTACGACCGTGTTTACCGTGAATCCGAAGAGCCGGAGGACAGCGAACGCTACGCAAACATCCAGGAATTGTTGTCGGCGGCTCGGCAATTCGATGACACCCACCCGTACGATGGTGGCCTGGAAGCGTTTCTGGAACAAGCGTCTTTGGTGAATGACACCGACGACTGGGAGAACGACGACAACAAGGTAACGTTGATGACGATGCACGCCGCGAAAGGGCTTGAATTTCCGGTTGTATTTGTTGTTGCCGTCGAACACTCCATCCTGCCACACGAGCGAGCAAAAGACGATCCCGTGGCACTGGAGGAAGAACGGCGGCTGCTTTTTGTCGGTATTACCCGGGCACAGCACGCCTTGGAACTCAGTTACACCACCCGCCGCAACTATCGTGGAAAACAGCGATACTCGATCCCCAGCAGCTTTCTCATGGAATTGCCACGTGGTGATATGGTAACCGAAGTCGACACCATGGACGATGGCTTCGCCGATCACTGGACCGCGCATGCGGAATTCGCGCACGCAATGACCGAAGACGGATTTGTTCACGTGTCATTTGCGGATGAAGAGGAACGGGACGAGTCGGCGGAGATGAAAAAAAACATGGTCGACCAATCTGCCCGTAGCTGTTCGCGACCGTCATTGGCGGTTCCGTCGATGATGACCGCAGCTGAATTGCTCGGCGCATCCTCGCCCCCCGAACGCGTCGACCCCGATTCGTTTTCGCTGGGGGACATGGTTCGTGATTCAAAAGCGGGTATCGGCCGCATCATTGCCCTCAGCGGCTCTGGAACCAAACGGACGGCTACGGTTCAGTTCTTGACCAACAACCTGCGCCAAACATTCGTGCTCCAGTACAGCAGTCTGCAATTGTTGGCCAGCAGTTCCGACTAGCTGTCAGGCCAGACGGCAGAGCCGAAGGCGGCAGCCCTGCCAGGCACCCGGCTTGCTTTGCAGACAGGCAATCTTACGGAGCCCTGTCGGGACGGATTGGCACAAGTCCGAGTGGGGTAGGAAGCGTCCAGGATCGTAGAGTCTCTAGGATTCTGTTTGATTCTGTTGGTGGCGCAGTCAAGTGTGAATGCCAGAGAAATAAACAAATTTCAATGGTTTTGTCCTGGCGCCCAGGATCGTAGTAACAGGATCGTAGAGTCTCTAGGATTTTGACTAGGATTTTGAAATGAGAACGCCGTCAAGGTTAAAAGTCTCGCAAAAAAAGTTTTTGCGGAAAATTTGTACTGACCGAGCGTCGCAGAGCCGCTGCGATCGTGGCGGTCCGTTGTTCGCGAACCACTCCAAGTTCGTCGCCGATCCAGTTCGCCAGGACTCTCACTTGCTTCGCTGAAATCTTGACGTTGAGAAACCTTTCGATCAACTTGGCCGCGATAGCGTATGACTTACAATGGCCCCCCCGCCAGGAGAAACAGTTCCTTCAAGTGACTGTCATACTCCCGACCCTCCAACCCCAACGATTTACGCAGAGGGAAAAAGGAACGCCGTGACACACGTCACAATGAACGCGGATTTTGGAAGGCGTGACTGGGCCGCGCCGAGTCAGCAGATGCCGTGGAATCTTGTCTCGCGGCCAACTGCGCCAAACGATAACCGGCTGCTTCGATCTGCCGAAAAGTCAACTCCTTGGGCGGACCGTCTGGTCCGAACTCCTGCAACGAAACCAATTCTGCAAGCTCTGCAAGCTTTTGTTGAAGCGGCCGACCAATCGAGCCTAGATCCTGAGATTGTCCCACCGTGGAATGGTAATTTCCTCCCTAAACGTAGCCAAATCCCCCAACTTCAAACCTATCTGAACGCTCAGTTTGCTGTTTTCACCCAAAACACGCCCGACCAATTCGAACCGCGCAATAAGCTTCATGCACCCCTACCTCGAATTGTTGCCAATCCGGTCTTGGGCGTTTCTTGGGGTCGTCGGTATGATTCGCGGAGCTGTTCGGGTGTTGCCCAAACGGCGACGTACATTTGCGTTTCTTACCAACTGGCAACATTCAGCGGGATGCGAACATGGAAGTTCTATCGCTGGCGGACAACCATAGACCCCGAATCTTGGTTACGCGACTCAGCCATATTGGCGATTGTGTTTTGACAATTCCCATGCTGCTTGCGTTGCGACGCCATTTCCCTCAGGCGCACATTGCTTGGGCGATTGAACGGCCCGCAGATCAGCTCATCGAGTCGCTACCGGGGTTGGACGAATTAATTGTCTTGCGGAAAGGGTGGCTGAAGTCTCTATCGCAACTTCGACATCTGCGCGCTCGATTGCAGTCCCAACGCTTCGACGTCACGATTGATCCACAAAGTCTCACGAGGAGTGCCTTGCCAGCGTGGCTAAGCGGCGCCCGATATCGGATTGGTTTTGCCAGCGGTACGGGGCGCGAGTTGTCGCTCGTTTGGAACAATGTGCAAGTCGTGGCGGAACACGAGCACGTCGTAGATCGCACGCTGCAGTTATTGCAACCGCTGGGCGTACCGGCTCATGTGCCGAATTCCGCCGACGTTCGGTTTATCATTCCGGCCCACGATGCAGCGCGTTTAAAGATCGGTGAGTACGTTCGCGATGCGCATTTGGGGTGCGATTTCGCGGTAATCAATCCGGGGGCTGGTTGGCATTCGCGGCGATGGCCGCTGAAGAACTTCGCGGTTGTGGCGCGGCGGTTGGGCCAGGAGCAACGAATGCCGTCGGTCGTCACTTGGGCAGGCGAGGACGAGCGAAGGTGGGCGGAGCAGATTGTCGAGCAGGCCGGCGGACATGCATTGTTGGCTCCGCCGACAACGTTGCGGGATTTGGCTGAATTGATGCGACACTGCAGGATGTTTGTCGGTTCGGACACCGGACCGTTGCACATCGCCAATGCGGTCGGCGTGCCCTGCGTCGCACTCCACGGAACAACTCGGCCAGAATGTAGCGGGGCGTACGGAAATCACCATATCGCGGTGCAAAGCTACTACCAACAGGGTTCGGCTCGGCAGCGTCGGCGGGGAGACAACGAGGCGATGCGAGCGATCACGCCGGAAATGGTGTACAGTGCTTGCCAGCAGATGTTGGCTCGGCTGACCCTGGAACGAAACCGAGGCAGCGGCGAGCAGGCGGCATAGCATCTGTCCCGGGCGATACGGTTTCCCCTATCGCGGACGGCCCAGTTGCTTGTATTCTGAAAGGGGTTACGGCGTTCAAGACGGATGCGATTAGCGTCTTGGCGGTACAATATCTCCTGAGATTGTGGCGATGAGCATGCACGAGAATCGAACACCGTCCGATAGTCCCTCTCCGACTCCATCGCACGAAGCGAGTGGCGAGACGCCGTTTCGCATTCAGTATGCATCGCGAGTCTACCGCCTCCCGCCCTACATGTTTGGGCGAATCAACAGCCTGCTCTATCAGAAACGGCGTGCCGGTAGCGACGTCATTGACCTGGGAATGGGCAATCCTTCCGATCCGCCGGAGGATTACGTCATTGAAAAGTTGGCCGAGGCCGCCCGGGATCCTCGCAACCACGGTTACAGCAAATCGAACGGCATCATCAATCTGCGCCGCGAGGTCGCTGGCAAGTACCTAAAAAAATATGGCGTGCGGCTTGATCCTGACGAGCAAATCATTACGTGCCTAGGATCGAAAGAGGGGTTTTCGCATCTGTGCCTGGCGCTGATGGGACCGGGTGACACAGCGATTGTACCCGCCCCCTATTTCCCCGTTCACATGTATGCCGTGGCGTTGGCTTCGGGGAATGTGATCACATTGGAAGTTGCCGAAAGCGATCGTTTTCTATCCAATATCGCGTACACGTGCCAACATCTTGTCCCTAAGCCAAAGTTGTTGATTATTTGTTATCCGCATAATCCATCAACGGTAACCGTCGAACCAGACTTTTTCAAAGACATCGTCAAGTTGGCTCGGCAATACGGATTCATGGTCATCAGTGACTTTGCCTACGC
>JAGQPD010001103.1 GCA_020426865.1 Planctomycetales bacterium | reverse complement strand
GAATCAATCGCTGGAAGACTTCGGTCTCGCGCCGGTCCAAACCAACAGCATGTACGATTTCTATTTCATCCCCACGACAGTCGGTTATGAGAACGACGAGGCGCGCGACGCCGCCTTCGCTCGCTGGCGACAGCAGCGCGAAAGTACCATTGCCGAAACGCGTTCCCCACATTAGAACTCCTTAGGGCCATGCGCGAAGCGGTCGTTCGGCACGCGGGGTACGTGGTGGCACCGGCGGATCTCTTATTAGCGGTAAGGAGCGGGCGGATGTCTTTTCGGACTTGGATCCAGCGTAAACGCGACCAACGTCGTTATCTACCCCCGCTGGCGACCTGGTTGGTGGTGGCACTGTTCCTCGTGGGCCTGGCCTATTTTCGATTCAACGATTCGTTGGACAGCGGCATGGCGAATGTGATGTCATTCATCTGCGTGATGGCGTCGGTTATTACGGTCGTGTCGTGGTACGCGATCTTCAGTGCATTCGGCTTTGTGGGCCGGATGCTGCCGCTGGCGACCATCGTGCTGGGCACCGTGTTGTTCCTTTCGTTGATCGAAGTCCGCCGCTGGTCCGGTTCGATGGTACCCGAGCTGGCGTGGCGTTGGCAGCCGCAAGCCCACGAGCGGTTGGACAATCCCGCTGGCACTGGAACCAACAACGTCGATCTGCTCACTGAGACCGCCGACGACTATCCCGGGTTTCTCGGCCCCTCGCGCAATGCGACGCTCACGGATTTGAAACTTGGTCGAGATTGGCGGACAACGCCGCCCAAACAGCTGTGGCGACAGACGATTGGTGCAGGTTGGTGTGCCTTTGCCGCGCGCAATGCTGTTGCCGTCACCATGGAACAGCGGGGCGACGAAGAATTAGTTACGTGCTACGACATCGCAACGGGGACCCTTTTGTGGTCGCGTGGCGAACACGCTCGACATGAAACCGCCTTGGGGTTCGTCGGACCTCGCAGCACCCCCACGATCCATCAAGGTCGTGTTTACGCAGTTGGTGCAACAGGTATCGTACGTTGCCTGGAAGGGGCTTCCGGAGAGCTTGTGTGGCGCAGAGATTTGTTGGCCGACATGGGGACGACCCACGAAGAGGAAATGAAGGGCGTCGCATGGGGTCGATCGGGTTCGCCGCTTGTTTTTCAAGAAAAACTGATCATTCCATATGGCGGCCCGCCTGACGGTCCCACGGCATCGCTGGCGGCGTTGAACCTGGAGACTGGCGAGACGATCTGGACCGGCGGATCGCACCAGATCGCTTATGCATCGCCGCAACTGCTCACCCTCGGCGGAATGGAACAAATTGTCATTGTATCTCAGGATTACGTTACCGCTCACGATCCCTACGACGGCGCTCAACTATGGGAACACCCTTGGCCGGGACGTTCCAATGCCAACGCCAGTGTCTCGCAGCCGGTCGGGATCGATGACCAGCACGTGTTTCTTTCCAAAGGATATTCCCATGGGGCTGAATTGCTGCGCGTCGGGCGTAACGACGACGGAAGATGGAAAGTCGAATCGCTATGGCACAAAGCGAACGTCATGAAGACGAAGTTGACCAACGTCGTGGTGCGCGATGGATACGTCTTTGGCATTGACGATGGCATTATGTCCTGTATCGACATGAGCAATGGCCGAAAGATGTGGAAGAGCGGCCGCTACGGTCATGGCCAGATTGTCTTGATTGATGACGTCATCTTGGTTCAAGCGGAAGATGGTCGACTGCTGCTGATCGAAGCCAATCCCAAGAAGCTGATGGAGCTGGCTGAGCTACAAGCGATTCAAGGGCAGACCTGGAACAACCCGTGTGTCTATGGAAAACGAGTGTTGGTGCGAAACTCCGAAGAGGCGGCTTGCTATGAGTTGCCGTAACGACGGCTTAGGATAGGAGCGAGACGAGCCGAGACGAACCGGGTGTAACTAAACCCCTGCGGATCGAGCCCGTTACGTGTACCGTTGCTCGGATTGCGAATACGATTTCCTAGTGCTTTGTTCCAATTGGGA
>JAGQPD010001102.1 GCA_020426865.1 Planctomycetales bacterium | reverse complement strand
GCAGTCCGACGACCCCGACTCCGCTGGAAGTCTACCCGGCCTTGGCATTCGATCAGTTGTTCAAGGACAAGTCTCAGAAAGGCGACCGCAGTGTCCTGGACGCGGTGTTGGCCGATGCGAACGATTTTCGGCGTGGGATTAGCCACCGTGACCAGCTGAAACTCGATGAATATCTCAACTCGGTTCGTGAGGTGGAACAACGCATCGACCGTGCTGGCCAGCGAGGAGAACTGCAGGGATGGCGGCCGACATTGACGGGACCGAATATGCCGCGACCGCAAGATGGATACCCGCAGGACATTGTCGAACACATGCGGCTGATGTGCGACATTCTCGTCCTTGCGTTCCAAACCGATACGACGCGTGTCTGCACGTTGAAGTTGAACAACGACCACGGTACACTCCGTTTTCCCCATCTTGGCGTCGATTATATGATCCACCATCTGCTGTCGCACAGCGATAGCGACGATTGGTTGAAAGTGAATCAATTCTTTTTGGATCAAATGGCCTACATTGCCCGGCGGATGGACAGCATCCAGGAAGGAGAGCGTACACTGTTGGAGAATTCGATGGTGATGCTATGTTCCAGCATGCGAAATGGACAGCACGATGCGTCGCGATTGCCGGTGGTAATGCTTGGTGGTGGCGGTGGCCGGATCCGAGGCGGCCAAAACCTCGACTACGCGGCGAATTCCGACCGCCAGATGTGTCGGCTTTTCTTAAGCATGATGGACGTCATGGGCGTGCCTCTGGATCATTTTGGTGACGCAGGTGAGCCCCTAGCAGAGGTGTGACGGAAACGTCCCCAGGCCGCCGAGTATGCGGTCTCGGCAAACGGTTGTGAATCGAGGAGACATGGGACACGAGATCGTACCTCTCACACCATACGACGAATACAATCAGCAGTTGGAAGCTAACGTTCGACCGCCGCAATGGACGAATCCGACTCCGACGAAGCCATATCATTTTGTGGTCATCGGTGCTGGAACAGCAGGGCTCGTGACGGCCGCCGGAGCTGCCGGATTGGGCGCCCGTGTGGCGCTTATCGAGCGACAGCTCATGGGGGGAGACTGTCTGAATGTGGGCTGCGTTCCGTCCAAGGGGATCATTCGAGCCGCTCGAGTTGCGGCGACCGTCCGCGACGCAAGTGCATTGGGCGTACATCCTGGCGAAGTTCGCGTGAGTTTTGCCGAGGCCATGCAGCGGATGCGGAGGTTGCGAGCAAAAATCAGTCCGGCCGATTCGGCTCGTCGATTTGCCAAGTTGGGGGTCGATGTCTTTTTTGTTACGGGAACGTTTCTTAAAAACGATACGGTGACGGTGACAGGACCAGATGGAACAGCGAGTACCTTACAATTCAAAAAAGCGGTTATTGCTACCGGTGCTCGGGCGTCGGCGCCGACCATTCCTGGTTTGGACACTGTCGAGTATTTAACGAATGAAAGTCTCTATTCATTGACCGAATTGCCGACGCGGTTGGGAGTTATTGGTGCTGGTCCGATCGGTTGTGAAATGGCTCAGGCATTTGCCCGGTTGGGCAGTCAGGTGTTTTTGTTTGAGGGCGCTGATCAGGTTTTGTCGCGTGAGGATCCCGAAGCGTCGACAATCCTCCGGGATGAATTCGAACGGGACGGCATTCGGTTATTGCTAGACAGCCAGGACATGAGCATTGCTGGTGCCGATGGTGGAGCGATTCGGATTTCTGTCAGGTGCCGCGGGCAGCGAGACGAAGTTGTCGTCGATCAATTACTAGTTGCTGTGGGCCGGGCGCCCAACACGGACGGCCTGAACTTGGATGCCGCCGGTGTAAAGTACGATCGGTCGGGTGTTGTCGTGAATGATTTTCTACAGACAACAAATCCTCACATCTACGCCGCGGGAGACATTTGCTCGAAGTACAAGTTTACGCACGCTGCTGACTTTATGGCCCGAATCGTCATTCAGAACGCGTTGTTTGCGATCGGTCCCATCGGGAAAAGAAGGGCCAGCCGGTTGGTCATTCCCAGGACTACCTACACCTCGCCCGAGGTTGCTCATGTGGGGATCGATCCACGCGACGCAAAGCGAACGGGAATGGAAGTCGATACTTACGTGCAGCAGCTTGTCGATGTTGACCGAGCCGTGTTGGACGGCCAGGATCACGGGTTCGTCAAGATTCACACACGAAAGGGGACCGATCGGATCATTGGGGCCACGATTGTTGCGGATCATGCGGGAGACCTGATCTCAGGAATTGTCCTCGCAATGTCCAATGGCGTTGGTCTGGGGAAGATAGCTTCCGCGATTCACCCGTATCCGACTCAAGCTGAAGCGATCCGCAAATTGGGTGATCAGTTTAATCGCAAGAAGTTGACGCCGATCAATCAACGCATTCTCGGCTTCCTGCGACGACTGAATGTCGGAGATTAAGGGCTTGGGTTCAGCTGCTGCAATCGGGTCTGGACGACGGAACGATGGTTTTCTCCGATGCGTTCCAGGAGATCCGAGAGATACGTAGCGTTGTTCAGCATATCCATCGCGCGAATAAATTCGTCGACTTGGCGCGATTCATGTTCGTACGATTGCAGGACTCGCTTCAATCGTGTGCGAACTTCCAACGGATGGTTGCCATCACGGTAGGCCTGTCGAGCAAGTTCCGCATAGGCAACCAATTGCGTCTCGAGTTTCTGGGTGGCCGCGTCACGCGTTTTGAAATCGGGACTGCCAAGCTCGGATAGAAGCACCTGGAATTCGGCATTTGTGTCCCCTTGCGGTTCGTCGAGTAATTCGAGGATCCGATCCACAACCTGCGGGGAAAAACGCGTTTCAGGAATTACGAATCCGATTTGGTCGAGTAGCGGAAAAAAGCTGATTTCCACGAAGTCGGGATGCTGGGCATACAGTTCGATGAATGAGTCGGCGCGGGTCTGCAATAGTTCACCGTCAAAGACCTGCAGCAACTGCACCTTGCCATCGGCACTTTGATTGAAGTGCAGCAGGTCGTCCCCGAGCAGGCTGATACGCAGCACCTTAGCGTTGGCGGAGTAAATGCGAAGCGTCTTGCGGTCGCTATCGGCACGATCTTGAACGTCGAAATCAAAGATGGACGGGCCGAACGTCAAGGATGCGCCAGCGCTGGCGGCGCTAAACTGACAGCGAAACTCATTGCCACCGCCGCTGAAACTCGTTCCGCCACCTTGGTCATTGGATGCCGCCGACTGGAGATTCTGAAACAGCAGATATGGCTCCGACATATTGTTGCCCGTTTGACGCATGTTGTCATTGTCGTTCATGTCAGGCAGCTTCACGTCGTATTTCTTGAAGCCGTTTTGCACTTCGCTAGATATATCCGGAAGATTTCGTCCGGCAAACAGGGCCTCCCAATGCGAACGGTCGATTTCCAGTGACTCTCCCGACCAGCGCAACCGCAACAGGTGCCTCATCGGCCCCCTTAGTGACGACAAAGTGCCAAGATCAAACTCCTGCGGATTCAGCCCCTGCGCTGCGGCGGTGGGATAATCGGTTTCAGCGGCCGTGTCGGCATCTGGACGAGCATCATAAAAACCGCTTCGGCGTCGGGCAGCCATCGCAACCGGATTGTTAAACCGCCGATGCGTCAACATCGATACCTTTTGATAGAGTTGCTGACAGCGCTGATAAAGGTTCGTCGCCGTTCGATTCACTCGACCCTGCTGCCGCTGCTGTTGCTGCAATTGGATCATCTGTTGCTGTACTTGTTGCTGCAAATCATCCGATCGAAACGCGCGATTCTGTAATTGAGGTTCGATGCGGTCCAACTCCCACAAGTACAGCCCAATCACCTTCTGGCGTTCCAGCATGTCGGCGGCTGGTTGTCCCTGCGGTTGCTCGACTCGCTGCTGGGCGATCTTGTCCGCGTTCGCCTGGTACTCCGTCTTCAATTCCGTTCGATACTTGTCGACGGCATCTTGCGCCAATTCAATCTGCTTCTCGCGGTCCTCAATCTCCGCCTCGATCTTTTTTTCGAATTCTTCATACGCGCGAGTTAACTTGTCGGC
>JAGQPD010001101.1 GCA_020426865.1 Planctomycetales bacterium | reverse complement strand
GTCTCTTCAACGAACGTACTGACATCCTAACACCTCCCAAAAAAAGAACGATAAAAAAATGAGACATGTCCGCGGCACCGCGCCGCTTTGCCTCCTCACCCAGTCTCGAGAAGGAAAGAATAGCGAATAACGAATGTTTCATCCTTACAACGAGACCGCTCCTATTTGACACTCTTGACCCTGTAAAGTCAACTAGTTAATTCAAGATGCGGCAAATAATGGTGAAAAAGGGCTTCCCATGCCCAATTCGGCATGGCGAACCGTCGAAGATCACCCGAATCCCGACATTCTCGGCCAGAACCCCTCGCAGGGCGGGATTGTCCCTCAGGAACGCCTCCCAGGAGTTTTCCTAGTCGTTATAAGCCCCCAATTTTTATAGACTTGAGACTCACGAAATGAAGTGATGCCCTAATCTTCCGTGCGCTATTCTTCAGTGGATGTATCTAATGCCGTCTTCCCATCCTGATTTGCCCGGCCAGTCTGCTTGGCCGGCCGGTGCGCCGGAACAATTTGCCACGGACGTGGTGTGGCGACTGCAAGCGGCCGGGTTTGTCGCCTATTGGGCCGGGGGTTGTGTCCGAGACCGGCTGATGCAACGCCCCCCGAAAGACTTTGACGTGGCGACCAATGCCACGCCGGAACAAGTCCGTTCCGTATTTGGCAGGCGAAACACCCAAGCCGTGGGGGCGGCGTTCGGCGTGATCCTGGTCTACGGTCCCGTTCGCGGCTTGCAGGTCGAGGTCGCTACGTTTCGGCAGGACCTCGGTTACAGCGACGGCCGCCATCCCGATGCTGTCCAGTTCACGTCCCCAGCGCTCGATGCCCAACGCCGTGATTTCACGATCAACGGGATCTTCTACGATCCGTCGCGCGATGCTGTCATCGACTATGTGGGCGGCGAACAAGATATTCGCAACAAAGTCGTTCGAGCGATCGGTGAACCGCAGCGGCGTTTTGCCGAGGACAAACTCCGCATGTTGCGTGCCGTGCGCTTCGCCGCCGTCCTGAAATTTGAACTCGACGCCGCAACATCCGCGGCGATCGCTGACGACGCCGAGTCAATTAATGTTGTCAGTGGCGAGCGCATCGGAGACGAGATGCGAAAAATGCTGTGTGATTCCCAGCGGGCGCGCGCCGTCGAATTGCTCTACGAAACTCGTCTTCTGCATGTGCTGCTTCCCACCGTCGCCACACTTGCAAACTCATCCCCGCCTGCCTGGCAACGGACGCTGGCACGCTTGGAATCGCTTGTCGAGCCCAGTTTTGCTCAAGCCCTGGCGGCGCTGTTGCTGGATGACCCCCGCGCCATTGTCGCCAGCGAGCATGTTCGTTCCACTATCGAGTGGGTTCGCTACCACTGGAAGTTGGCCAACGACGAGTCGGACGGTGCAACGTGGCTAATCAGGCATGTCAATGTCATTCAACGTGCAAAGGAAGTGAAGTGGCCCGAACTGCAGCGGCTGATGATCCAACCAGGCCGAGATGAGCTGCTAGGCCTCGCTGACGCGATGGTGCGAGCCAATCAATTCGATGCCATAGGATTGGAATTCTGTAGGCAGGTCGTGGGGCAAGATGAGTCGGTTTGGAATCCGCCACCCTTGATCAATGGTAACGACCTGCAGGAACTTAATATCCCACGGGGGCCCATCTATCGCTCACTGCTGGAACAAGTTCGCGACCGGCAACTGCTTGGCCAGATTGCCACTCGAGATGATGCCCTACAGTGGGTCGCTCGATCTTACCATGATTCATGAAGCAACGACGCAGCGGAACGCCATACGCCCCGTTTCTCCTTGGTTGGGTTTGCTCTAAACTCAAAGCAGCCTCTTTCCGGCGGAATCGACTCTTTCCGGCGGAATATGGTCCGTACGTGTCATACTTGGGAGCTTGCATCAGCATGGATATTGTCGAATTGATCTTGCGTTGGTCACATATTCTATCTGCGGTTGTCCTGGCCGGTGGCACGATCGGCTGGCGAGTGGCGGTGGTGCCCGGATTGACGGCACTTGGCGGTGAGCAAAGAGAAGCGTTTCTGCAAGCGTCCCGCAAGCCGTGGTCGATGGTGGTCGGGATCACGAGCGGGTTGTTATTAGCGAGCGGTTTGTACAACGCGATTGTGATTATTATCCGTAATGACTTTAGTAATGCACCGCTTCCCTACCACGCGTTGGTGGCGGTGAAGCTGCTGTTGGCGCTGGTACTGTTCTTTTTGGCTGCGCGACTTTCCGGCAAAAGCTCGGGGGCGGTTCGCTTTCGTGAACGACTGACGTTCTGGTTGAATGTCAATTGCTTGTTGGCGATCCTTCTTGTTTGTCTGGGTGGTCTGATGCGATTGACGCCGCGAGAATTGAAGGCCCAAGACGCGGTAATGGAGACTGCTGTCGTTCAAGAATCGCTTGATGCGTAGGTCGGGTGGCGTCGCAGGAACTTTTTCAGTTCAACGCTCCAAAATACAATCGTACTGGCAAGCAGGCAGAACAGCAGATCTCGCAGTGACAGTGGCGCGGTTTTCAAAAGTGACTGCAGCCAAGGGATATAGATGACAGCAAACTGCAGGACGATCGTCAACGCAACGGCGCCGACCAACGCGAGATTCGAGAAGACGCCGATTTGGAAAAGCGAGTCCCGTTCGGCGCGGATCGCCATTACGTTGCCCAGTTGCGACAGGGTCAGGACGGTAAAGACGACCGTTCGCCAATAGGCCGCGTCAAATCCGTGGTACCAGTAGAGAAATCCCATCAGCATCGACACGGCGCCCATCAGGACACCGATCCAGGCGATATCGCGCCACATCCCTCGGCCCATGACGTTTTCGGTCGGTGGATAAGGCGCGCGATGCATCGTCTCGCGCTCCGCCGGTTCTACGGCCAATGCCAAGCCGGGGAGCCCATCGGTCACCAGGTTGACCCACAGGATTTGCAGTGGCAGCAGTGGCAGCGGCATTCCCAGGAGCGGTCCGATGACCATCACCCATACTTCGCCTGCATTGCTGGTCATGGTGTAACGGACGAATTTGCGGATGTTGTCGTAGACAATGCGGCCCTCTTCCACGGCGTTGACGATCGTGGCGAAGTTATCGTCGAGCAGAATCATGTCGGAGGCTTCTTTCGAGACATCGGTGCCAGTGCGTCCCATCGCCACGCCGATGTGCGATTGCTTGAGCGCTGGCGCGTCGTTGACACCATCGCCGGTCATTGCCACGACGTGCCCCTGTTTCTGTAGCGCTTGCACGATCGACAGTTTATCTTGGGGAGCGACGCGGGCAAAAACCGACGTTGACGCCGCACGCTGTTCCATTTGCCGCGCATCCATGGCAGCCAGCTCCGTGCCGTGTACCACTGGTTTCCCGTTGGCGATGCCCAGTTGTTGAGCGATATGTTGTGCGGTGAGCGGGTGGTCGCCAGTAATCATCAGCGGGCGGATGCCAGCTTGACGGCAGCGAATCACGGCGTCGCGGACTTCCGGACGAGGAGGGTCGATCATGCCGATCAGGCCGACAAAAATATGGGCTTCTTCTGTTTCGCGAGGCGGTGCCGGACGGACTTCGTCGTGGTCTGTGGCGTCGCTGCGTGCTAGGCCTAGGTCGTCAAGTGGCCGGAACGAGACGCCCATGACGCGCATCCCCATGGCCGCCAGTTGATCATTGGCAGCCACGATTCGCGCGCGACTTTCGTCATCCAGTTCTTCCGGCGCGCCTTGCTCCCAGTAATACTCACAGCATGACAGGACCGAGTCCACGGCTCCCTTCATAAAGGCAATGCGTTCGACATCGCCTAGATGGGCCAGCACATCGGTCACAGCCGAGCGGCGGTAGCCCGGTCCTTCGCAATGTGTCGGCTTGACGACGTGCACGGTTGTCATTCGCTTGCGGTCCGAATCGAATGGGAGCTCGTCGACTCGTGGAAAGTTCTCGTTCAGTTCCCCCTTCGGTAGACCCAAGCGCGCGGCCGCGAGGATCAAAGCTGCTTCGGTCGGTTCGCCGACTGCCTTCCACGGTTCCCCTTGTTTCGGCGACTTCAGTTCGGCATCGTTGCATAAGCCGGCACCGGCCAGTAGCAAGGCGAGCGCCAATTGTTGGGGATCGTCGGGATCAATGCGTGGGCAACTGTCTGTCGTGCGGGATGTCGATCCTTCGGCAATCGCCGTCCCCTGATCGTCGTCCCGCAGGTGCTCGGTAAGGTCCAAGCGATGTCCGGCAATGTCGAGCACGGTGACAGACATGCGGTTTTCGGTGAGTGTCCCGGTCTTGTCCGAG
>JAGQPD010000037.1 GCA_020426865.1 Planctomycetales bacterium | reverse complement strand
GCCGGTGCCGCCGGCGCCGTCGCAAAGCGATGTTGTAACCAACTCGTACAGCACGCCAAAAACCGCGGACCGGCGGAGCGATCCGGGTTGACATGTGTGTGGCCGAACGCGTTGGAGGGACGACGCGAATCGCTCCGCCGGTCCGCGGCTTAATGGCGTTCGACCTGTGTTGGCAACGCTGTGGGACAGGCAGCTTCCGGCGGTCCCGGCTGGAGCTATGTGGTGAAGTGCCGCATCAGCGCGGCGTGGCAAGGCGCTGGTGCTTCCAAATAGGGTGTGTGCCCCACGTTGGGCAACCGCAGTTGCTGTACGTGACCTCCGTGCGCTGCGTATTGTTTCAATGCGTACAACACTTCGCTCAAAAGTGGTTGCGGCGGAAAGGTTTCATTGCCCGGCCAGCCTTGGCGTAGCCCGAGGAATCCCTGTTGGCCGACGTCAGACATTGACGCGTCGTTAATGATTGCGTCGGCGTTTCCGTAAATCCACAGCAAGGGTCGCTTTGTCGTGGCTGCAAGCAGCTCGGAAAGTACGTGTTGATTGTATTTGGGCGACAGCGCGTTGATCGGTCCAAACCGACCCGGTGCAAAGCCGGGCCAATCATCGGAAGGCACGTAGTCCCCCGGGAATTGACGTTTCCCAAGATGAACCTGCAACATTGCCGTCAGTAATTGCTCCTCGCGGGCGGGACGAAATTCTGGGTGCCAAAATACTCGATTCATCACGTTGCGGGGGGAATACGAATCATCCGTAGGCGATCGGTCACCTGCCCGCAATCGTGCGACGAACTGAGGATTGACAACGCCGGCGCCCGAGCCGGCTCCGTCCGCGCGGTTCAAGGCGCAGCGGGGACCGTGGGCACCGGGGAAACCGTTTGGTGGACCGGGGGCCACAACCGTGGCGGTGCGAACGCGATGTGCCGAAGTTCCCAGTAACGACCATACGACCGACCCGCCCAAACTGTGACCGATGACGTGGAACTGCGGCCATTCGTAATAATCAGCCAGGGCGATCACATCGTCGCCCCAATCGGCAACGCCCCGAGTGGCATCGACCAAGGCGGACGAGTCTGCCTGACCATAACCCCGCTGGTCCGGTGCCGTGCAGCGGAAGTGACGCGGCATCGCCAACATCGTCTCTTCCCAAAATGTGGCCGTGGAAAGATTGCCGTGCAAAAAGATGATTGGCTCCCCGTCCTCCCGACCGCTCGCCAGCACTCGCGTTGCCAGCCGTGCCGTCCGTACATCGCAAGCGGTGATCCCGTCCCTGTGCTCGATAGGATCGGTCATGGACTGTCACCCTCTCGCTGCATTCGAATCGCACGCTGCCGCAATTCAAGCTTATCAATCTTGCCGGAGTGTCCGACCGGCAACTCGGGGACAAACAGTATCCGTTCGGGACATTGATATCCCGCTAGCTGTGTCCGACACCATGATGCCAGCTCTTCGGCTTCGAGGTCGTGCTTGCTGTGACGCCTAACGAAGGCCCAGCCGACTTCACCCCACTTCGTATGTGGAACACCGACGACAGCCGCCTTGGCCACCGAGCCATGCTGCTCAAGAACGCGTTCTACTTGCGCCGGATATACGTTTTCGCCGCCGCTGATGTACATGTCCTTCTTGCGGCCAACAACAAAATAGTATCCCTCCTCATCGCGAGTCATCAAGTCGCCTGTGGCGATCCAACCGTCGCGCAATGTTTGCGAAGTTTCTACCTCGTTACGCCAGTACCCTGAAAAAACGTGCGGGCCCCGCATCATTAACTCGCCAACTTGCCCGTGTTCCACGTCCACGTCGTGATCGTCTGCAATGCGGGCCTCGACAAAAAAGTTGGGAAAACCAATCGAACCCTGTTTGCGAATGGCATCCTCGGCCGGCAACGAAAAGCAGTTCGGACCCGCTTCGGTCAATCCGTATCCTTGTCGTATTGCCACGCCGCGTTGCCGATACATTTCGATCAACGGTAGCGGGCATGGCTCTCCGCCGCAGATCGCGAACCGCACGCGCCGGAAATCGGCCTCGATAAAATTTTCCGCTTCGCTCATCATCCGCAACATTGTCGGGACGCCAAAAAGAATGGATATGCGACCTGGTCCCAGTCGCTCGTTGCACCGGCCGGCGTCGAATTTCTTCTGCAGTATCACTCGACCGCCGAGCAGCATCAGCGGAGTGAACAGTACATGCCAGCCGCCGGTATGGTAGAGGGGCATGTTCAAGAACGCCGCATCATCTTCCGTCATTTGCAGTCCGAGAATCGTGTTGAAGGCGTTCCAATGGATCTGGCCCCAGCTAATCATCGCCCCCTTCGGACGGCCTGTTGTTCCCGATGTGTAAAGGAGCATCGCGGTCTCGGATTCTTGTGCACGATGACCTACAACGCTGGAAGCATCGCCCACCATCTGGCCGAGCGATTCGATTGCCACGACATCCCGCACGACCGACGTGCTCTTCACGGCTTGTGCTACGGCGCCAAGTGCTGTCTCGTAAAAGAACGTTGACGGTTGGCTGTCATTCAGCATTTCCAGGATTGCCGCCGAGGGGAGGCGGTGATTGAGTGGAACGAAAACCGCCCCAATCTTTCCACAGGCGAAATAGAGATCGATATATTCCAACCGATTCGTGGATAAGCACGCCACGCGATCCCCCGGCTGAATGTCGTAATCCGCGATCAACTGGGCCGCAGTATGCAGTGCCCGATCGTCCATCTCGGCGTACGTATAGCTTCGCCCATCCCAGTCACAATCAATCGCGATCCGCTGGGGTGTGTAAGCTCGTCGCCAACTCAACCAGTCATTGGGTACCATGGGTGCCTACCGCAGACCGCCACCCGTTACGGGAGCTCAATTCATCCTTTCGCAGCACGTACGCCCCACCCACAGCAAACCGTGTACCCTGTGCGGTACGCACATGTGACTTCCCCCCCAACGCTCGACGTTCCCTACGACTCCGCGTTCAAAACACATTCCATTCACGATATCGAGCCTGCTTTCTGCCAGCGGCGCGTGATGAGAACCACGACGGATGGGCCACCCGCCAGCCGGGTTTCGCCGAGGGCTTTTGACAAACCAGCCGAGCGGGGGGCCAGAGGCAGTTGGGCGGTGTAAAGTGGGCGGCTTCGACCATCGCAGTGCGATTTTGTCGAACGGGCTTCGCCAAAGCGGAAGCCCGGCACACTCGTCGGTCAGTCTTCTCTTGGATTGTCCGTTGCTGCATCGATCAGGTCGTACACCCGTACGTAATCGACCTGAAATCGATCTGGCAACGTCGCGGATTTAATGTCGCCGCCCCAATCGCCGATCTCGTCGCTGAGCTTGATATACAGTGGAACCTGGCAAACGCCGCCGGCTTGCGTCCGCCATGTTTCGCGACCGTCGATATAGAATATGTATTGTTCTGGTTGCCACCAGAGTGCAAACGTGTGCCAGCCGTTCATGATGTCGGAGGCCCGAGCAATCTTGGACTCCGATTCGTGTTCCTTTCCGTACCCGTCCCAGTGCAGGGCGTGTTGCACTCGGTCGTCCAGCCAGGGTTTTTCCATGATATCGATTTCCGTTCCGTCCCGTCCTTGGTTATCGATTCCTGCGACACTGTCATTGTAAAGCCAGAATGCCGACCAATGTCCGGGTTGCCGCTGCAGTTTGATCCGAGCG
>JAGQPD010001100.1 GCA_020426865.1 Planctomycetales bacterium | reverse complement strand
CCTCGCCGAATACGAAGACTTTGTGTTCCAGGCCGGCCTGTTGCATCACGACGATCCCGCCGCAGCGTGGCGCGAAGTGAGCCAACGCCAACAGCGGCTGGTCGACTACTTGAATGGCAAACAGGAATTGCGTTTCGTGACACCGCAGGGGACCGATTTGAAATTGAACGTTACGGATCGCATTTGGATCAATTGCGATGGCCACGAGAATTTTCCCGATGGAGAAGTGTTTACTGGGCCGATCGAAGATGCCACCGAAGGAACCGTGGCATTCAGTTTTCCGGCAGTGCACGGTGGCCGCGAGGTCGAGGGAGCCAAGCTGACGTTTCAACATGGCAAGGTCGTCGAGGCATCGGCCGATAAGGGGGAAGCATTCCTCATCGCCATGCTGGACCAGGACGAAGGGGCACGTATCTTGGGGGAAATCGCCATCGGCACCAATTACTCCGTCACTCAATACTCCAAGAACACGCTCTTCGACGAGAAAATTGGCGGCACATTTCATGCCGCCGTCGGTTCCGCCTACCCGGAAACAGGTGGCAAGAACCGATCCGGACTGCATTGGGACATGGTTTGCGACTTGCGCCAAGGCGGGCAGATCTTTGTGGATGGAAACTTGATCAGCGAAAACGGCCGCTTCCTCGACCCGCATTGGCCCAAGTAGACAAATCAGATCCATGCCTACATCAGCCGAACGACGAGGCACCGACCACGCACCGCACCCGTCGCCACCGCTCGACACCAATCGCCGCCTGTTGTCGCTCGATGTCTTCCGTGGAGCTACCGTGGCGGCAATGATCCTGGTCAACAATCCAGGATCATGGTCCCACGTCTATCCGCCACTAGCACACGCGGAATGGCACGGTTGGACCCCCACGGATTTGATCTTCCCCTTCTTCTTGTTCATCGCCGGCGTTGCCATTCCTTTGGCCCTCGACAAGCGCGTCCAGCGTGGTGACGCGCGAAAGTTGCTGCTGCGAAAGGTTCTCCAACGGGGCGTATTGATCTTTGCCGTCGGCTTGTTTCTTAACGGCTTTCCCGATGGATACCTCAACAACCTGCGAATTCCCGGTGTCCTGCAACGCATCGCCATTGCGTATGTCGTCTCCGCCACCGCTTACATGTTTCTGCCCTGGCGTGTCCTATTGGGCATGTGCGCGACGATCCTCGTCGGCTATTGGATGGCGATGACGATGATTCCATTGCCCAATGGTGTTCCCGCCAACCTGGAACCGGGCACCAATTTGGCCGCTTGGATCGACGGCAAGTTGTTAGCAGGCCACATGTGGAGCTCCACCAAGACATGGGACCCGGAAGGAGCACTCAGCACATTACCCGCCGTCGTCACTTGCTGCTTGGGTCTGCTGACGGGGATTTGGATCTCACGGCAACACCGGATGGCCGAACGCCTGACAGGTATGTTTGGCATGGGTGTGGCCTGTGCGATCGTCGGGACGATTTGGAGCTGGTGGTTTCCGATCAACAAGGCACTGTGGACCAGCTCCTTTGTGATGTTGACCGGCGGCCTCGCGCTGCAATGCCTCGCGCTATCGATGTGGCTGATCGATCACTTGGGATGGCGCCGCGGTATTTCTCCATGGCTGGCCTTCGGTAGCAACGCCTTGGCCGTATTCGTTGCGTCCGGCATGATCGGCCGATTGCTGCTGCGGATCAAAGTCACGGAGGAAGCGATCTCACTGAAATCGTGGCTCGTCGACCACGCATTCGCACGCCTGCTTCCCGCTGAATCCTTCTCACCCAACGTCGTTTCACTACTCTATGCGGTCGCGAACGTCCTGATCTTCCTGCCTCCTCTGCTGTGGATGTACCGGAGAAAAATCTTTGTGAGGTTGTGAGGCCGAATTACCCAACGGGCAAATCGCGATCCAATCTGAAGCCACGTGCGCCACGCAGGCACATCAGCAGAGTCATTAATAATAGCATTCCCGTTGTTGGCTCCGGTACACTCACCGCCAAAGAGGTCGAGCTTGCCAATCCGAATTTATTGCCGTTCCAAATCAAGAAATCCGCGTTGTCCACGACGCCGCTGGCGTTGAAATCGCCCTGAGTCCAACCGAGACCGCCGTCGCGATGACGGTTCCATGCGTTGAAGTCCCGTACGTCGACGGCCCCATCCAAGTTCGCGTCACCTCGAAGATATTCGATCCCGGCGCCCAAATTCACCGCCCCGGCGCGCACCCGCCATGTGTCCAAATCCGCGATGTCGACCACGGTATCCTGATTCATGTCAAATGCCGACGAGTTGGCTCCAGATACAATAATCGCTACCAACGAATCGACATCAATGCCATCCACAAAACCATCATTGTTGAAATCGGGATCGATGCCTCCCCCCGTGCCGTTGCCGCCGTCGTCGTCGATCGGCAAAACGTCGTCCATCGAATCTCCCCACCGAACTTCATCAAGCTTGAAGGTCGCGTTCTCCTCCGCCGAATAAAAAAAGCTGCCCACGGCCGAATAAACCGACCCGCTGCCAAAGCCGGTGCCGTCCGATGTGGCATCGGGTGTCCCCAGACTAGAAAGATTCGGGTTGATCCACAATCGATTGTGTCCAGCATTTTCCAATTCGCTTTCACGATTCACCAAATTGGCAACTAACAGGTAAGTCGTCCCGGCATCAATCGTCGTCGAACTGGCCCCCG
>JAGQPD010001099.1 GCA_020426865.1 Planctomycetales bacterium | reverse complement strand
CATCTGTTGGCCGTGGGCGCTCGCGTTTACATTTCCGGACGGCCGCCGGTAACGACGCTCTATTCGTCGGCGGTCTTTATTGGCTGTGGAGCGGTATTGGCGGGGTTGGTCTTGGAATTGGTTTTCGGCTTGGGAATTGGCAACGCCTTGGCTGGACTTAGTGGGTTCCTTACGCTACTGATTGCTCATTATCTGTCGGTCGACGGCGACACGTTCACGGTTCTGGTGGCGGTACTGGATACTCAGTTTTGGTTGTCCACGCATGTGGTGACGGTAACACTAGGCTATGCAGCCACGTTTGTGGCAGGTCTTTTGGCAGTGATGTACATTTTGGCGTCGACGGTCCGGCCCGATTTGCCGGCGGAGATTCGCAAGGTGTTTTATCAAGCGACGTATGGCATCGTGTGTTTTGCGATCTTCTTTAGTTTTGTGGGGACGGTGCTGGGTGGGCTGTGGGCGGATGATTCCTGGGGACGATTCTGGGGTTGGGACCCGAAAGAGAACGGGGCCCTGATGATTGTGCTCTGGAATGCCTTGATCCTTCACGCGCGCTGGGGGGGGCTGGTCCGTGAACGCGGGTTCGCCGTGCTCTGCGTAATCGGCAATATCGTTACCGGTTGGTCGTGGTTCGGTGTCAACGAATTGGGCGTCGGCAAGCACTCGTATGGTTTCACCGAGGGGGTCATGATGTGGCTATTGATCTTCGTAATTAGCCAAATGGCCGTCAGTGCTTTGGGAATCATTCAATCTTGGCTGCATCGCGTGCCGAAGTCTGAGGTGGCCCGCCAGATTGCCCCGGTGGCATGATCGGCTACTTTGACATGGATGGAAGGTAAGGAGTGCTCGCTATGCAGGAAACGTCTGGATATTCGCCGGTCCCGAATGATTCACAACCCAGGCGTTCGAGCGGCCTTGGCGTGCTGATGTGGGTTGTTGGCGGTGGCTTTCTGTTGGTAGTAGTGATGTGCGCTGGATTTATCGGTTTTGCAGTCTACGTCGG
The DNA here is from genome assembly GCA_020426865.1 of Planctomycetales bacterium. Classification (GTDB taxonomy): domain Bacteria; phylum Planctomycetota; class Planctomycetia; order Pirellulales; family Pirellulaceae; genus JAGQPD01. Next base: position 610 of record JAGQPD010001099.1, on the reverse strand, counting down.
GGCCAACGGGCCGGAGACGTCGGTTTATGTCGGCAATCAGGTACCCGCGAAGTTTCTCGATGTCGCTCGCGAAGTTGACGCATTGGACGATGACGAAACGGTGCTCTATTTCTACTCCGACGCGCTAACCGACATCAGGAAAGGCTTCTATTTTGTCAGTGACAAACGCGTGGTCATCTATCGTCAAGATGGTTCCGGGGCGCCATTGACGACAGCCACCTTTGATCAGATCGCGGACGTTGAATTAGCGCGGGACACTTCCTTTTTGACCGACAGTCAGATCACATTGCAGCTGAAGTCCGGGGCTCCGGTGGCGTTTCCCGTGTCGAGCGAATACGATCGCGACGAAGATTTTTGCGAAGCGATTCGATCCCGGATGTAACGTTCATGTCACGCTTTTAGACGTCTCGAGCCAAGACCAAGATTTGGAAGCGTACGAATGGCATGGGGGGGCGAATCCATGGGCCAATTCGTCAATACGTTCATGGCACCCCCTTGGCGTTCAAGGCGATCATGACGATCCCACGTCCGTCTGCCTTCTCGGCTCTCCAGAAGGGGTTTGACGGACAGTGTCCGTGCTTTCAGCGGCATTACACGAAGGACTCATAGC
>JAGQPD010001098.1 GCA_020426865.1 Planctomycetales bacterium | reverse complement strand
GTAGCCGACATCTCCCATGCGATGCCAAAAAGAATCGCCATCCGAGATTTTCGACCAGGCATTCGACTCGGTGCGCGTCACATACTCGGTGGTCACCACGGGCCCACGAACGATCAGTTCTCCGATCTGTCCGCGTGACAGAGGCTCGGCGTCAGCCAACGTGGCGATCGGATGGTCGGAGATTCGAATAACTTTCCATTGGATGCGTTCGAAACGGGTTCCCACGCAGGTACCGGCCCCTGTGGCACTTTTTTCCGCTGTTTCGCTGAGCACTTGACGAGCGGAGATCGATGCCACGGGCAGGGACTCGGTCGCTCCGTACGGGGTCCAGATCTCGCCATCGGGTGCGATGGTTTCCTGTAGATTGCGTAGCACATGGGTTGGCACGGGGGCACCCGCGGACAAGACGCGTCGCAGCGTCGGCAGCTTCAGCTTGGCGTCGACGCAATGGCGACCGACGGCATTCCAAACGGCGGGCGACGCAAATGCCTGATCGATTTGCCAATCCTCGATGGCCTCGACAATCTTGCATGGATCGACCGAGGCGGGCCGAGACGCGTCCATGTCCGGGATAATCGTCGTCACGCCCATGGCACTGTTGAACAATCCGAATAGTGGAAACCCGGCCAGGTCGCGACCGCCAGGTTGAATGTCGTAGCGGCGCCGGATCTCCTCCACCTGGGTATCGAAGTTCCCGTGCCGATACAACACGCCTTTGGGCGGCCCCGTACTGCCGCTCGTGAAGATGATCGCGGCAGGATCCTCGGCGGTGGTACTGACGGTACGATATCCGTCGGTCGTCCCCTTCATTAAACGACGCAGTGTCGTCCCTCCCCAGCCCCAACGTCGTCCGACCGTCACGAAGTAGCGCGCCTGAGGAAAACGTTTTCGGTGCAACAACCGGGCGATGTGGGCCAGCGGAATCGCCACGAAACCTTCGGGCCGGGCCTGCTGCAGGCAATCCAGCAAGTGCTGTCGCCCCATTCCCGGGTCAATCAAGATCGTCACCGCCCCAGCCTTGAAGAGGGAGAATGTCAGCATCACGAATTCAATGCCAGGCCGCACGAGCAGCACAATGCGGGTCCCAGGCTTCACCCCCATGCGTTGCAGCCCTGCCGCCACGATATTGCTGTCGCGTTCCAATTCCGCAAACGTGACCCAGCGATAACTCCGCGTCTGACCGGCGCGCGGACGACTTCGCCGATCGTTCCACGGCATCACGACGGCCAATTGATCGGGCACACGTTTGGCCATCGCCGTCAAACGGCTGCCGATATTGACGCTGCGGCTGGTTGGCATCGTGGATGAAGACATGGACGCGGGCCTGCCAAGATGGGCGAAAGCGATCAGGTTTAATCGACAAGTGTTTCCAAAAAATCGAGCACACGGGCGGCAATGTCAACACCTGTTACTTGCGAGAGGGCTCGCCAACCCGGCACGGCATTGACTTCGATCGCTACCAGCTTACCGGATTGAGCGGGGAGCAGATCGACGCCGGCGACCAGGGCGCCGATGGCGCGAGTGGCCCGCAGCGCGATCTGTCGCAGCGGGGGATCGACCAGTAGCGGTTCGGCCACGGCACCTCGGCTGACGTTCGTCCTCCAGTCGCTGGCGTGGCGTCGCCGCATCCCGAAAACGTCGTCGCCGATCACCAGCAGACGGAGGTCGGCCCCTTCATGCGGTAGGTATTCCTGCAGGTACAGGACCGCGTCGAGGCGTTCGAGTGTCTTGAACGTCCGGAGTGCCAGATCGGGATCGGACACGCGACAGATTCCACGTCCTTCGCTGCCGAACAATGGTTTGACGACGACGTCTCCATTGAGTTCGTCAAAGGCGGCCAAGGCATCATCGGCGGTTTGGCAAAGGAATGTTCGGGGAACGTCCAGTCCTTCGTCGCGCAACCTTACAAGAGACAGATATTTGTCGACGGCACATTCTATTGCGCGAGGCGGATTAACAACACATGCCCCCTGCGCCTCCAATCGCCCGAGCACATCCATGCGGAAGACGACTTGCTCCAGCGAACCCGGCGGCATCGTCCGGACGAGGATGGCAGCGAAATTCGTCAGGGACACTCCATCGACCAGGGCGTCGACGCGGTCCTGTTGGACGAGGGAACAGATTTGCGAAAATGCCATCGACTGCAGTTGGTGCCGATTTCCAGCGGCGCGGATTAGATCGCGTGCGTACCAACTGTCTGCCGCAGCCAACAGGGCCACCCGCATGGTCAACCCTCGAACGACTTGCGCAGTACCTCGGGTTCCAAGCCACCCGCTCGGAACACGCGACCACTGTCGATATTGACAAGTGTAATCTGGGCCGGACAGAACAACTGCGGATCGATCTTATCCAAGTCGAACTCGTAGTGCGCGAAAATCTCCGCGAAGGGGCGGCCGAAATCAGCCGACGCCTTGGACGGAATTCGCGACACAATCTGCGACAATGAATCGTCATCCCCGTTTACCCACAACGTCACGTCGCCCCCATAGAGGATGGCATCGTTGGTGCGACCAATCCCCTGCAAATCATCTTTCGCTATCGGCGGCAGTGGTGCCGTCCCAAAACCACTGAGGATGCGCGACACGTCAAACTGCAATTCGTGCAACTTGTGCATTGCCGTTTCAATCGAACGGGCGACAATCTGCAGCGAACCCGCAATACTGGAGGTGCGCGCGACGAGCAAGATCAGCTTCCGGGGATCGACGTCGCAGGCAAATGCGATCCGCCGACTGACTTCGGCGGGAGGGAGCTCGGCCGTTTCCAGCACCCCAACCGAGTGATCGCCATGTTCGTGCGTTTCAATGTGCGAGAACAACACTTCGCGAGCCGCCATGGCCCGCATCGGCCCCGACGCCATCGCAAAATAAGCGGACTCGGATACCTTCCAGCCCGCGTACTGCGACGCCAGACAGGCCGCTACCGGTTGATCCGTCTGAACGCGCACCAACGGCCCCGGCCATAATGCACTGTTTCCCGGAACCAGGTCCACCCGACCGAGCCCCGACATCGTCACTTGCGTTAGACCCAATCCCGCCTCGAGACTTCCCACCTCCTCCACACCGCAATCCAACACCGGGACCCCCTGCCCGTTGTCGTGCAACTTGATCCGCATCGCGTCGGCCTGACGCAACATCTCTTCCACAATCGCACGCGCTCGCAAATTCAAGTCGCCCGTCACCGACACCGCGCCTGCTTCGGGCATGTAATGCAGCGGCGGTTGATGATCTTCGTTCGTCATGCCGATCTTCGTGCGTTCTTGACGCATGCGGTGTGTTCGTCGGGACCGGTCGCCTTTTGACCGCTAGTCCCTTTGACCTTTAACTCCGTTCAGCGTACAACTTAGTGGTGTGGTATGTAAAGCCGCCGCTGCCAGCCACACGCGAACCATTCCGATGCGTGTTCAGGAGTGACCCCCGCAAGGGGGAACCATGAACCGGGTCAGGCCTTAACCGGAGCAGCCCTAAGCGGTGCACCTTTGTGTGGGGGTCGCTCCACGGTAGATTCGATGGCTTTCCAGCTTGTGCCGTAACTTCTGCGAGTACCGGACACACTCTCTTTTGCAGCAAACCGCGTCGCCCTCTTCTGTCGTACGACGAAAATTCCGCACGGTAGGTTGATTTCGGAAATCGCCAGATTCGGCACGGCGATCGCATTAAAAGACCT
>JAGQPD010001097.1 GCA_020426865.1 Planctomycetales bacterium | reverse complement strand
CTCCACCCAATCCACGCATCCACACCATACACCCCACCCCCCCTATCTTAATAGCTTCCAAGTGGTAGAGTCTCTTGAATTTGGGACCAAGATCTAAGAGACTCTACATATTGGGCCCAAGATTCAAGAGAGTCTACCACTTGGGGTCAACGGAATTTTTTTATTAAAAACAAAGACTTTTTCACTTGCTCTCTGATCGGGGCATTTTTGTCTTTTTTGGATTTTTCTACCTTGATCGGAAGGGCGGCCGACTCGCGACCCCGGCTGCTCGGGCGTCTGCCCGCCGCATGGGCCTCCCCTGCCTTGATGGTATCGCTCCGCCAATAAGCCGGTCCTGAATTCGCCGATCAAACTCGAATCCTGCCGCTAGGAACCGAGTCCTTCGATTTCCTATGGAACGCGACTTAACCCTTCGTGCTTTACGTTCCAGGTCCCGTCGTTGGGAAACCCCGGTGCATGCCCTTCTGCCCCGTCCCAACCGGCCGCCATCATCGCCACCGCGTATAGCAATCCGCCGTTGGCTGGCAAATACGCCGGTAATCGCTGCGCTTGATAGCAATGCCCGTTGGCCAAATAGCAATTCTTCGCCGTGTCGACAAGTAACATGTCAACTGCTTGCGATCGTCGCCCCACGCGTGCCGCCGTCATCGCCATCATTGGATAGTCCCACCCCCACGTTTGCTGCCAGTCCCAATCACTAAGCACATCATCCAATGTCCCGGCCATGACCGATGCGTCCACCAGTCCCACATCCGGCAGCACTCCCAAGGCCCCCAACATCGATGGATGGTCGCGTCGATTGGTAAAGGGAGTATTCTCGATCGCCGTATAGACGCCACCCCGCGTTGGCAAGCGAGATATTTTGCGAGCTACGTCGTCCCACTTCTTGTCTCGCTCCAAACCCATTCGTTCGCGCCACAAATTCGCCCGGTCCAAACCCCAACGCCAATAGGCCAATTCAAACGTAGGATTCACCACACCAGGAGGTGTACGGCCGTCGTAGCATTCCTGAGCGGGAATCAAAACCGGCCCGAGTACGTAGCGGTCACCAGCCTTGTCGTACTGGGCATAATCGGCCATAAACGCAGCCGTCTGAAAGACTATGCCTCGATATCGTTCCAACATTTCACGAACCGGCTGTTGAGTCCCTTGCGTCTGCTGCAACAAACAACTGCGATACAATTGCTCGGCAAAGAAAATCGGATGAGGCTGTTGCCAAATCAATAGTTCCCCCACTTCGCTCGGACTGCTCACTCCATCCGGTCCCGTCATCTTGGGCCAACGGACACCGTCATATCCCTGTCGCTGAGCAATTTTTCGCGCAGCTGCGGAGCTTCGCTCGTACCAGGACATACTGCGTTCCAACAGCGAAGCGCGATTCCATTGAACAAAATGGGCCGCATGCCACCAATGCATCTCCAAATGGCTCTTGCCGTACCAACTGTTACACATCAATCCCGTTTCTTGGGGTGGCATCGAACCGGCACAATGTATGGCCGTCAGGAATTGGCTCAACACGATGCGTCGTTCCAATTCCCGCCACCGCTCGTCACGGCTCTCCGACAAATCGACCGCTCCACCGCTCCTCCAAAACTGTTCCCAGTGCCGCGCCGCCGCCGCGCGGACCAATTCAAATCCAGGCACCTCCTCCATGCTCCGTGACTCTTGCTGAAACACAAACGTGGCTGTCAACCGCTCGCTTGCCTGCGCACGTAGCAAAAAACAATGGTCGCCGTCACTCGCCTGCAGGCTCCCAGACGTGTTGACAGCGACCTCATAATTTGTCGCGTCAATACCTCGAACCAACAAGTATCCGCCCTCCCGCGACTTCACGTCCGTGAAATGCTTGGATGGATTCTCCTGACTTTCGACAACTGGTCCCCACACACCCGCTGGATACGCGAAACCGATCTCAACCGCCAACCTGCCGTCGCTCAACAACGGCGACTCGACCTCGACGGCGACGGCATCAAGCGACGGGTGCACGACCGTCCGCACTCTTACCGGCTGTCCGGCGAATCGAAACGTACTTGTCGCAACCCCGTGCCACAGCGATAGGCGCTGTCGCGGCGACTCAATGTCGCCCACTGTCGCATCCCGTCCCTGCTCATCCCGTATGCGAAATCCGATACGAGCCAAATTGAATCTATGGGGGTTCGCTCGGTATGCTTGCGCCGTGTCACTGCGCATTTCTGTCGCATAACTCACTTTGTGACCATACGCGTCGTAGTCTCGCAACGTGTCTTCATATCGATACTTTTCGCTACCCGGAAAACGATGCCAATTCCATTGTGCCATCGTACTCAACGGCACACCCTTGGATTCACTATCCTCAAACGTCTGCATCCCCGTGATATCGAAAGAATACGCGAACTCACCATTTCCCAACGACATTGGCGACTGGGCATCGTGCGCAGTAGCCACTATTGCATGACGTTCAACCAACGCACGACGATCTATCGCCTGTGCATAGCCACAACGATCCTGACACATAAAGCACATCGCTGTCATTGTCAGCAACACAAACACTCGCCCGTCAATGTTGCAGAACGGAATGGTTACCTTTAACAGACGATTCTCCATATGCATACCCATCGGTTTCAATTCTAGGGATTTGCGCGTCGGCTAGCGCACAAGTGAACATCAACTTGCAATCGTGCTCGACCTAGGGAGTCTGCGGCACCCGCACCTGCCATGCTCGATAGACAGTTATCATCAGCGTAACCACCGTTAAGGGAATAACGAAGAGTAACATTACATTGGCAAACGGCTGCAATAGCGTGTGATGGGCAGCGTCCAAGACCAGATAGGTGGTGTAAGCCAAGTAGTAAAAGAAGAACAAGCCCCCTTCCCACCGTGCGATCACGTTGCCGGTGAAGAAAATGGGCAAACAGGATACTGCGACGGCAAGCATTACCGGAATGTCAAACCGCAACGCGGCTGCAGATACGCTAACGCCGTGTGGCGAGGCAATCGCACTCAATCCCAACACACAGAGAATGTTAAATAGATTACTTCCGACGACGTTTCCAACAGCGATATCCCGTTCACCGCGGAAGGCCGCAACCACCGAAGTCACGACTTCCGGCAACGACGTGCCGATCGAAACAACCGTCAATCCAATGACCAACTGGCTGACACCGAAATAGGTAGCGGTGGCGACCGCCCCATGCACCAGCAAATTGGATCCAAGTCCCAGCGCTACCAACCCACCAGCGATCCACAATACATTGACCAGAAAATCTCTCGGGCGGGTCCGCACCTGGGGAATGTCTCGAGCAAATTCCTCCTGGACTTCGGCAACTTCCGCCCCTCCATTGCGCACGCACCACCAGGTGTAAAGCACGACACCACTAAAGAGAATCATTCCGTCAAGGCGACCGATCGAACCATCCCATGCCAACAAAAACATTAAGAACGACGCGCCCACCATCAACGGCACGTCCCACCGGATCAACTGGCTTGATACCACCAGCGGCACCACAAGCGCCGAGACGCCCAAGATGAATAACACATTAAATATATTGGAGCCCACGGCATTGCCAATCGCGATATCCGCGTTGCCGTCCAATGCCGAATGCAAACAGACAGCCAACTCTGGAGCACTGGTTGCAAATGCCACCACTGTCAACCCAATTACCAACGGAGATACACGCATGGCGGCCGCAAATTGCGATGCGCCACGCACCAGCGACTCGCCCCCCATTACCAGAAAAACCAAACCGCCAATTAATGCGAATGTCGGTACAACGAGTTCATGCATATCAAGTGACGTCTACTGTGCCCAAAAGTCTTCGCTGCCGGCGAATCGGATCACCCGTGACGACATAGTCTACCAATTCCGTTGAATTTTGGGACCGCCGACCAGTGCGATGTCCGTCCAAGCGATCGGCCTTGGCAATACAAAAAACAGGGAAATACACCGAAATGCGATTCACACAACGTCGAGGGCGTTTTCTTGAAATACCATCGACGGCGCGGTAAATTGACCGGCGCTCCATGACCGTTGCAACTGTGACTACCTCCCACCAAGGTCTTCCTTCCCCACACCTTTCACACAGGATACGAGCAATCATGAACAGACAGATTACTCTGGCAGCGGCAATCGTCGTTGCTTTCACGTTACAGATGGTGGGAATTGCCTCCGCTCAGGACTGGCCACAATGGCGAGGCATCAACCGCGATGGACGGGCCCTTGGTTTTAAGACGCCCGGCAGTTGGCCGCAGCAACTGAAGCAAGTCTGGAAAGTCGCTGTCGGGGATGGTGTGGCCACGCCTTCCATCGTGAGTAACAAGGTCTATGTATTTGCC
>JAGQPD010001096.1 GCA_020426865.1 Planctomycetales bacterium | reverse complement strand
CGCGTTTTGGTCGACCCATCCCTTTAAGATACCATCCGATCCCTCCCACAAAAAAGTCCTGACACGTTTTCTTCTTCGGAGCTTCGGGGAATTCGGCACGGCTTGCTCGACGCGGCCCGTCACGTTGTTGACATGGTCGTTCGTACCCTCTGGCGAGCGCGGCGAATCCATGCGCAGGGAGCCAGGAACGAAAGGAATCCAGTCGTTGGTTCTGGTATTGCTTGAAATAGAAATGCACCGGAAGAACCGTCCGTGAATGTTAGTACTGCGACTGCTTTGCCATCGTTGCTTAGGTTTTGATTGAAGTGTCCGAAGGTGGCTAGAGTACGAACATCTCCGTCGGCGACGTGAAATGCCCCATCGGTCACGAACATTGGATGTGGGGTGCCGGTCTGATCGATGAACCATTGTCCGAGATTTGGCCCCCCCGTACCACTGAACACGATTTGATCGAGATCATTGATCGCGGCCAGGCTAATGCTGGTCACGGCGACTTCCGGCCGGAATCCCACGCCGCTGAGCATGGCAGGCCGCAAGTTGTCGGGGGTGCCGAACCAAATACCCGTTTGACCGTTCTCCAGCTCGGCAGTAACGGCGAGTTTTCCGTTGGCATTAGGGGCTGTGTACGACAGGATATGTTCGATGCGCGACGAGCCGTTCTTTATCGGTAGCTCGTCCCCTTGCTCAACGACTGGCGTGACTCCGTTTGTATCGTAAACCCAAATGGCGCGTTTGAATGTTCCGTCAATCGTCGACTCGGCAAGTGATGAGAACACCATCTCGCCGAGATCGTTCAAATACATTCCCGCAAGGGCGATGATGTTATGATCAGCGCCCAAGTCGAGCTGGTTAGCGTTGACGACCAATCGTGTCTCTTGCGAATCATGAATCCAGATTCCTGTTTCCTCACCCGCGTTATTGGGGAGAATGACGTTGGCGGCAAATGCATATTGGTCCTGGCCGTTCAGCGCTGGAAAAAGTCCGCCCAGGAAAATATGTGATCCGTAGACCGCTCCCATTTCATAATCGGCGGCCTGGCCACCAACTTCAGCAATGAGTGTTACCTCGCCGGAACGCCCGTACCATAGTTGTAAATGCGGTTCATTCGGAATTTGAAATTGCATGACGGGGAACACGACCGTTCCATTCGCATTGAATTCTACCGCACTAAAGTCGATAGAACTGGGGTCACCAAAACTTCGTGAATCCGCAACGAACTGCGTTGTGCCCCGCTGCCCGGTCCAAAGCAATTGCCCGCCGACGATCTCCTCAGTAACGAGAGCTCGGTCGCCTGCGAAAAGCGGAAATCCCGGGGCAACCAAATGGTCCCCCGACGGAGTCGCGACGTTTGTTTGATTCCACAGCGCCATGGGCGTCAGGTCGCTCGGAGTTCTCCCTTGCCACCAGCCTCCCGGCGAGTTTTCCAATTGTGCATCAAACAACACATTTCCTTGCTTGTCGATCACAGGTGCGAAAATCGCTTGGAATCGGTCCTGGGGCGATACCCCTGGGGCGACGTCGCCTGACAACGCAAGCGGCCGAACCGTCAGCTGGCCATCAACCGCTGTCGGTGTCACGCACACGTAGAACATCAATGCGATCAACCAGCAATAACGCCAATGCGCGATGACTAATTGCGTTGGCATGGCGGATAAAACTTGTCGGCCGAAACGTGATTTCTTATCGTTCACTAGCATTCTCGTCTTGGAAACATTATCAATGTGTCGACGTGAAGAGCCCCCAAAGCACTTCGGACTGGTCACACGATTGCAACAGCTGTCACGTAATTGGCAACAATTCGTTCAAAAGTTCGCGGCTGGCGTACTATACGCATTCCTGCCAGACGGGTTTGATTACCAGTTCGGGAACATGAGCTCGGGGAGGGAGGCTGGCGATGTTTACCGCAAGTCTGCCGATGTCTTCTGGCTGCAGAATACTCAAAGTAGGGTGTCTGAAATACTCTGCGGCGAAATACGGCTCTGGAAGAACCTCGACAAGCTGTCGGACAATCATCGCGGGCCACATTCCGTGAAGTTCGTCCCAGGAATGCACGTCATCTAAGGGTGCGCGAAAGTGATCGCGTAGCGGCATAACGACTTCCTCCCTACCCATCATACCAACTGTTGCGCGATATACGATGCCCGGCCACGGACAACGGGTTGTCCATGGCCATTGCTCCGCAATTAGGGAAAACACATGGGCCTCATCGTTGCACAGGTATCATTAAATGTACAAGCGTAGATAAGCAACAAGTGTTCTAGTTGGCCGAGGCCGGTTCTGCGGCCAGCTTCCGTCATGCCCTATTCACTTTCCGTGTCAACTACGTAGTGCTGCGGGTCGAATTCCTCCGTGGGCAGTAGCTGTCGAAAGTCTAGTCGATAATGGTAGTGCTTTGTCTCGATCGAGTCTTCACGTTCAATGGTGTGAACCGCATGTGTTGGATACCAGATGGCACTTGGAGCGTCCGGACATGCGGCGAATTCCCGCCGACTGCTTAGTTCTCGTTTTGACGGCGGGCAGGGGTTGTTCATTCCGGATCGTTTACTTCTTCGAGTTAGACGTGCTATGATGTTGGTGTGAGGAACAGCCCGGGGACAAGGCAAACGTACGCCACCTCCGCATAACAGAGGGTTCATCTTCCATGTCAACTTCGGCGAAACGTACCACAGCGGATCAACTGCTGTCCCTGTCCGGGCATGGGAAAAGTGCCAATCGTGGCTTGAACACGGCACAAGAATCGTCATGGTGATCGACCCTGTCACGGAAACGATCTGGATCTACCGAGATCGATCGTCCATTGAAGTACTTCATCGGGGAGATACGGTAGACGCGAATCCAATTGTCGGCGGTTGGCACTTCAAAATATCCGAGGTCTTTGGAGAACTCGCGACGTGACTGGCGAGCTTGCCTGGCCGGAACTAAATTGTGGCGGCTAGCTTCGGCCCTGGATCCGTGCCAAATACGCAACCACGAAATTCACGGCAAAGCGCAGGTCGGCCGAGCGAATTGAGATCGGCAGACCGATAGTCAGTTGAAAAACCCATGTTACTCGCCGCCGTGGAATTCCACTTGAACAAAACCCCATTCGGAGGCTAACCAATCTTTCAGCGCCATTTGAAGCGATTCGGAAAGTCCCCGTCCGTGCTCCGACGTCCGGATCCAGTAGTAGACCTGAGCATCAGCATCTTCAGCCGGAAGAACGTAAACACATCCGAGAATCCGCTTTCCATTCGTGGCGGTGACCGTGTACGTGAAAGACTCTCGATCGCGAAAGGCCTGTTGATGCACAATCAGGTCAGAACGATTTTGTTCCATCGTGAATCCATCGGGCGGCCACTCACCTCCCAAAAGTGCGCGTAGCTCAACCTTCGATTCCAGTACCGCGTCGTAATCCGCTTCGGCATCGGACACTTTCAACGGGCGAAGTTCAAATTCTTCATGAACCAGCCCTTGCGGAATCGGAAACTCCGCAGGGACAAAGTCCGAATCAACGTTCGGCCCGAGTGACGAGTTGCAGCCACCATGCAGAACTATTCCTACCAGCAAGAGCGAACAAATTGTCTGTTTTCCAATCCTGCATTGCTTATTCACTCTGCTCATTGCAGGTGGCAAACGATCGACAAACGACGAATTCGTTAAGGCGCTACTCTGCTTGTGCATTCCGCGCCAATTTGCGAAACGTCGGTCGTAGCGACATATGTACGTGTCGAGCATACGAACCGTCTAGCTTTTGGATGGCGATCAATTCTACAACGTCGGCAAAATCGCGATGCGTGCGTCGGAGGTTGCCGATTCCACTGGCAAGTTTCATCTCAATCAGGCGAGATAATCGTACCACGGGCAGTCCTTCGCGTTCCTCGACATTCAATTCCCCCAAAGGTTCGGGAATGAGAACCTCGGTGCCTTTTCCGGCCTTGTCGCCTGCCATTAGAAACTGAATCGCGCTGCCACTTGAGCTGCGAAACTCCTTGCCCGGTTCGTCCCATTCGTATCCATTCGCGATGAGCAACGATTCTACTTGCGAAGTATCCAGCGGTTGGATGATGATGTCAACATCGTTGGTATTGCGTTGATAGCCATGCAAGCATACAGCAACAATGTCCACGACCTCATCTTGATTGATCCGGTGTTGCAGTATTCGAGACGGCAATCTAAAGAAGTGATTGACTTCAACGTCTTCGTAGCACGGAATCGACCAACATAGTCTTCCTGTAGACCGGTCGATCTTCAGTAGATTTAGCCCTAATCGACGTCCGGGAGGGAGCTTGCCAGGTGCGTGGACGTCCGCGTCGCCCCAGTCGTAGAGGTATCGGTCGGGTTCGTAACGGTCAACCTCGGCATATGGAAGCTCGCCCAGCACGGGCGAAGTGATCGCGAATTTGCAGTGGCCGGTTACCGCGTCGAACAGGCCAGGATCAGCGGCTAGATAATCGCTCTACTGTAGTAGCAGTTCCGTTCGACCGTCAGCCCTTGGAAGGACGAGACTACCGGATGCACCAAACTCGTTCTCCGACACCTTGCCGTTTCCTTCTATTCGAACTACGTAGTCGCCCGCTGGAAGGTCAACGGCCTGCGGCATTGGTGTGGTGACCAACATGGCATCGAACGCATCTCTCGATTGTCCGGCGAATTTGTGGCGTATTTCACCGTCAAGTTGGACATTGGCGACACGCAATCCGGCCGGAGTCTCAATGCGCAACCTACCGCGATTTCGTTCGTTGTTCTGCCGCCAAATGATTCCCAATGACGCACACAGCAATACTGTCGACACGATCGCGAAGGTCAATGTGTCGACTTGTTGTCGGTTGCGGTCGACCGGTTGCCATTTCGTAGAGAGTCGCACCGAGCGAATAAATGTCCG
>JAGQPD010001095.1 GCA_020426865.1 Planctomycetales bacterium | reverse complement strand
GTCGTATCGAGTGATTATGGGACGGAAATAGTTTATGATATCGCACGACTCTTGGATCATCTGGCGATTGCCCGAGCCCACCTGTTCGGATATTCAATGGGTGGCGACATTGCGAACAAGTTTCGCGAAACGTTTCCGGACCGTTTACTTTCCGTCACCATGGGAGGTGCCGGCTTGGGAACGAATCGAGGCTGGGCAGCAGTTGAAATCAATTTCGTCGAAGTTGCTGATTCGTTGGATCGCGGAGAGGGCCTCAAGCCGTTACTCCGGCTGCCGGGGGCGATTCACGAAGGCTATGCGTCGGGAAGTGAAGTTGACCGAGAAAACGAAGCGCTGATGGCAGATCGCAATCCGAAGGTTCTCGCGGCGCTGCTGCGCGCGTACGATCAGCTCGACATTCGGAAGGAACGGCTTAGTACGAACGAGATTCCAACGCTGCTGGTAGTCGGGGAGCATGATGCGGAGTTGCCCTCAACGCGTGAACTCCACGCCAAACTCGCCAATTCAACGCTTGCCGTTGTCGACGGTGTGAATCATTTCGAGGCATACAAGACAGAAGCCTTTGTATCCCAAGTTATAGCGCACCTCCGGCGAACCGCGGCCTCATCGAACCAAGTAAACCAAAAGCTTGATGCTGTAATCTCCGGGATCGCTTCAAACGAACATGTGATCAACGCCGTCGCAAGCGTCGAATTCGGCGACGGCACCCCGACATGGCGTGCGGCTCGGGGCATAGCCGACCCCACGTCCAAATCACCCATGACCGTCGCTCACCAGTTTCGCACTGCCAGCGTGGCGAAGACGCTTACTGCCGTCGTCGTGATGCAGCTTATAGAACAGGGACGCCTATCGCTGGATGACTCGATCGCCAAATACGTAGACGATATCTGTCGAACCGCCGGTGGTTCGATTGAGGAACTGCACTTCGCGAACGAAGTATCCCATGCCAAATCGATTACGGTACGGCACCTTTTATCACACACCAGCGGCATCCCAGACTATTTCCTGGAAAAGTCCCAAGCGGGCAAGTTCGAAGGTAAGGCGTGGTTTAACATCGCGTGGGACGATCCCCAATCGACGTCGGCTCAGGAATTCATCAACCACGATTGGAAGCCGCCGCACGGGCCCCTGCGATATTTTTTCGACAACAAACTTGGCACAGCCGCGAAGTTCGCTCCCGGGTCGTCGTTTCTCTACAGCGACACCAACTACTTGTTGCTCGGTGTGATTGTGGAGCGGGTGACGGGTCGCTCGCTACCCGCAGTCATTCGATCCAACATACTCGATCCACTGCAGATGAATGAAACCTACTATGAATGGCGAGAAAATGAGCGAGGCTGCGGTTTGGCTCACCATTTCATGGTCCTCAACGATGGTCAGAATCATAATGTCGTCGCGGAAAGGCTTGCCTCGTCCGCCGAATGGGCCAATGGCGGCATGGTGACTACGGTCGGCGATTTGAATTGCTTCGTCCGCGCGCTGTTCACCGACAAACCTGTCGCCCTCTTCGCGAAAGGGGCAACACGCTCATTGATGTTAGACGTCACGCAAAGTGCGAAGACTCGAGAAGGAATGGACGGTTACTCAACTGACGGTGTCAAGTACGACGCATACACGTTTGGTTTGGAGCGGCGTATGGTTCTCGGAAGGCATGAATGTTGGGGGCATTCGGGCTTTTGGGGCGTCGGAATGTTTTATTTTCCAAAGTCCGGCGTAAGCGTCGTTTTCACGCACAATCAGGTGGTTCAAGACGTGGACAAACACCTCGATGAGTTTGTCAAGGTGCTCGATGGGCTGGAACTATGAAGGTGATCGAGGAGAAAAGACAACCATGCGATGTGGTCAATACTCGCCATGAAGGGGTGCCTTTTCGCGTGGAATCCAGGCTCGGTTGTATTAGCCCTAGTTTCGCCAAGTGTCAGATCGCCGGCCGCTTCCATCCGCCCAACTCAGTTTCCAAGTGCTTGGCGATTGCCAGGCAAACATCTTCGCGCCACGGATTTGCCGCGATCTGCACTCCGATCGGCATCCCATCATCGCTGCTGCCACAGCGTACGACGGCGACAGGCCATCCCACCAAGTTGAACGCATATAGATCGTAGAAGGCTACGCCGAGCTCATCGGTGAGGTTGAATCCGGAAGGTAAACTTGACATGGTCGATACAGGACATACTACGGCGTCGTAATCCTGCATCCATGTCAGCATCTCCGTGCGGAATAGGTGCCAGTTCCGTATCAGTTCGGCAAAGTCCGTTCCTGACATGGGCTTCGTATTCAAATAAGGAGCCAAATCCGGGTCGCACTCCGCAGTATTGCATTGCTTCATGAGAACACGGAACCAGTCCAACCCGTCAGCCAAATCGACACGCAAATACAAATCTGGCAGTCGAGCGAGCGCCTCTGGCCGCTTTTCCTCAACACGCAGCTTGGCAAGCACCAGCTCTGATGCGACTGATTCCACGGTTCGTTTTACATCCGCGTCTGCCGCTCGGAATCCATTGTCGGTGTAAAACGCAACCCGTAGAGGTTGGCGTGCTTGCATGTCAGTGACTCGAGTTGGCCGCCGCAGCTCCACCGGAACCACACTCGCATCTCTCCCGTCCGGGCCGGCAATGACCTCGAGAAGTGGGAACAGATCCTCGACAAACCGAGCCATGGGGCCAACGTGATTACACTCATCGATGACACCCAATCCAGGCCGGATGATACATCCCGTCTGTGGCACTCGGCCTAACGTCGGTTTCAATCCTGCTATTCCACACAGGCCTGCCGGAAATCGAATACTCCCGCCCGAATCGGTACCGATGTCAAACGGTGACCCACAGGCGGCCACAATCGCCGCAGCTCCACCACTGCTGCCTCCCGGTGATTTTGTGAGATCATAAGGATTCTTCGTGATGCCGAACACCGGATTCCGCGTATCGTACATCGCCGTGAACTCGGGCGTATTCGATTTACCCAACAGGATCGCGCCGGCCCGACGTAAGCGGGAGACGACAGTTGCGTCGGTTCGGGGCGCGAAAGACTTTTTACCCAGCGTTCCGTAAGTGGTGACGACTGCTTCGGTATCGAACGCGTCTTTGATCGTCATTGGAACACCGTGGAGCGGCCCGCGAATTCTGCCGCTCGACAGATCGTCGTCGGCTTGCCTCGCCTCCCGCAACGCTCGTTCGTCCGCGATGGTCGGCACGGCATTGATGCTTGGGTTCACTTCCGCGATCCGCGCCAGGTGCGCCTGCACGACTTCAACACTCGAAAACTTCCTTGCCTGGATTCCGCTGGCAAGAGTTTGAACGGACATTGACACGAAGTCGTCGGCTGGGTCGGCCGCCCTTGCCCCAGCGAACGAACCGAGTGCTGCGATACCCAACGCCGAGTTAAGTTCCAAAAACGACCGACGATCGAGGGCTGTGCCCTCGGGGCACGCTTTAGGTTTCATGTTCGACCTTTCAGTTGTTCTCGTTGCTTTCCGATGAATGGGAATACGCCCGTCAAGCCGGCGGATCGACGGCCACCGTTCAGGCGGCGGGACATCACGACCAGAAGACTTTGCGTGGCTTACGGACTACCTTGGGTTCCGAGTCGTGTTCATTCTGACGTCCCCTAAATGGTGATGCAATTGTGGGGACTTTCAAGGGATCGCTAAACCATGGCGTGTATGGCGATCACCGCGGCGAAATCTCTAACCAGTCGATTAACTCGGGCCGTTGGTCCATCAGCTGCAGGAACGCTTTGGCCCAATAATAGTCGCTCATGACAAAACACTTCAGGGCGATGACTTCTTCGAAATCGAGTCTCGCCTCCGCGACTCTTCCCTCTGACAAGGCGACGCGTGCCGTTACCGACAACGCCATGGCCAGCCGAGACTTATCCTGCTCGCAGGTGGCAAGTAACGCACCGCGAGTGGATTCACTGGGGCTGGCGAGATACTCGACGCACGCACGATCAAACGGAGTATCGAACACGAAACCGTCATCCTTCAGGAGTGCATCCGCGGCGCGCCTTCGGTAGTCGCCGTCGCCAAAGAAAGCGAGCATGTCGATTGCCACGCCAGAGTGGAAATCAATGATGCGGGATCGGTCTTTCCATGCCTCGTAGATTGCTTTGATTTTGTCAAGGTTCGACTGACGACGAGCCAGGATCATGGCCAGCATGCTATTTTCCAGAATCCCATTACCGCGCAGGTGCTTCGTTGCGATGGACTCCGCGTCAGGGTGAGAGATAAGATATGCCCCAGCGTGCGCCTTTTGCCATCCAGCAGTCGGCCGTGTAAGGAGTTCTGACCAGATCGCCTGTGCGCGTTCGGTCTGGTTCGTCAGTTCGTAGTACCAGGCCTGTGTGCATTTCCCGGAATCGTAGTTGGGTACCGCTTCCAAGTCGTTGCATATGGATTCGGCCTTGGCCCACGTCTCGGCAACCTCGCGGGCGGAGACCTTCGCGGATTCCTGAGCGACGGCCAGGCTAATGTACAAGACCAGCCGTTCTCTAGCCATCTTGGTGCTTTTGGGGAATTTACTGGCAAGGACTTCAAACAGACGAACTCCCTCTTCGGCATCGCTAAGCGAAGCTGCGTATC
>JAGQPD010001094.1 GCA_020426865.1 Planctomycetales bacterium | reverse complement strand
AATCGTATATTGCTTCGCGTCGGTAGGATCGTTTGCCGTGTTGGCAAGTCTATCAGGTGAAGGACAATTTGCGGACCGTCTGGATAACATCGCCGGTATCGCCAAGCGATACCCGATCCGAAGTGCCGCAATGGCAGTGTTTTTGTTCTCCTTGGCGGGTATTCCATCGCTGGCTGGATTCTGGGGAAAGATGACGCTGTTTTCAAGCGCGGTCCGACTCGGCCTGTCGGACGAACCGGCGGGGATGCGGTTTTGGTTCTTGGTGCTGGCGGTTGTCGGTGCGCTGAACGCCGCCGTTGCGGCCGGCTATTATCTGCGCGCGATCGCCACGATGTATTTTCGGGAACCACAGCCCGTTTCTATTACGAAGGCGGTCCGTACGAATTCCGGCTTCGCAGCGATTGCCATTTGTGCGTTGGTTGTAGTTGCCGTTGGCGTTTTTCCAGCCGATATTCTGGTGCGAGCGAACCAGGCAGACCAAGCCCTGGGCGGTACAACGCTGACGAAGAATCGGCTGCAAGATGAAACTACGATGAATCGCGACGCTGCTAGTGACAATAGTCCGTCCCATCCGCCAGGACTGCTGGCAATCGTCGATCATGAAGAATAGTCATGGCGCGTCCGCGTACTAGCACGACAGCTTTGGTTCGTTCGTTTCACGACGCCAAAGTGCCGGTCTATCTGGTGGACGAAACGGGGCAGCTGATCTTCTTAAACGAGTCCTGTGCGCAATGGTTGGGTGTCGCGATCGACGAACTGCTCGGCAAACGTTGTCAGTATGTAACCGACCTTGGCCTAACCGAAAGTTCCGTTTACGACCGCCTCTCACCGCCACCAACAGCATTCTTGGGGCAAGCGTGTACCTTGCAGATCACTCCACTGCCGCATGCTTCCCAGCGCCCCGTTAGCAAAACTGGCAATCGTGACTCGGCTGCGGTGGCGACCGGCCATGATGGCGCTGATGCAATGCCGGCTGTACCTGTTCCCACATCTCGTGACGTACTCTTCTTGCCGATTTCGCGTCCCGGTGGTGCTGCATTTCACGTACTGGCCATTGCTACGAGCGTTCGCACAACAACGGGTTTGGATATACAGCAAGCGTCGTCTTCCGAGCACTTGCTGCTGCACGAGCAGTTACAGCGTTTGCGCATGGAACTTTCGCGCACTCGAAAGCTCAGTCACTTCGTCGGCGATTCCCCAGCGATTGTACGTGCTCGATCGCAGGCGACGATTGCGCAGCAATGTGATGCCGCAGTGTTGATCACCGGTCCAGCTGGCGTCGGCAAAGAACATCTCGCGCGCATCATTCATTACGAACGAGCCAAGTCCAATCGCTTCCTGGTTCCGCTAAGGTGGGCCGTGTTGGATGTCGAGCTGCTTGAATCAACGCTGGAAGGTGTGCGTCACGATCTGGCTGAGGAATCCGATCCGGTCGAGTTATCCCTGCTGCTGTTGGATATCGACCAATTGGCGACCGAAGCGCAGCAGGCGCTAGTTCAGGTATTGCAAACGTTCGAGTATCCTGCCCGCACGTTGGCGACTTCCGAGCGAAACCTGCTTCAGCTGGCCGCTGCGGGGCAGTTTCATGTTGGTCTGGCACATGCGTTATCCGTCATCTCCATCGAATTGCCATCGC
>JAGQPD010001093.1 GCA_020426865.1 Planctomycetales bacterium | reverse complement strand
TGGAAACCTACCTTCGCGAGATCAACGAAACCTCGTTGTTGTCAGCAGACGACGAAAAAGAACTCGCCCATCTCATTGGCGAAGGCGACACTCGAGCGCGCGACCGCATGGTCCGCGCCAATCTGCGACTGGTCGTCAATATTGCCAGAGGCTATACCGGCAAAGGGCTCAGCCTGCAGGATTTGATCGAGGAGGGGAATCTGGGATTGCTACGTGCGGTCGAAGGTTTTGATCCCGCGATGGGGACTCGATTCAGTACCTACGCCAGCTATTGGATCAAACAATCGATCAAGCGCGCCTTGATTAACTCCGCCAAAACGATTCGTATTCCTGCGTACATGGTGGAGCTACTATCGAAATGGCGGCGAGCCAGTTCGCGATTGGCTGAAGAGTTGGGACGAACTCCTACGCCGGAAGAAGTCGCGCGAGTACTTGGTCTGCCCAAAAAGAAACTGCCCATTGTCAAGAAGGCAATCAAGATCTATAACTCCACGCCGCAGACCGATCAATCCGAGGCCGGCTGGTCGTTGGGTGACATGGTAATGGACGAACGGATGAAAACACCAGAGGACGAGCTAGTCGAACACGATGTTCTCGATCACGTCCGACGGATGATGAAGACCATGGACACCCGCGAAGCAACGGTCCTGAAGATGCGATTTGGCCTGGAAGACACCGATCCTCATACGTTGAAAGAGATCGGTGAAGAACTCGGCCTCACCCGCGAACGCGTCCGCCAAATCGAGACGGAAGCGCTAAAAAAGCTGGCCGAAAGCATCGAAAACAGTGGACGTGTCTTTCCCGCTTTGCCGTTCGCGCTATAATTGTCCCTCGCGCCGTTGTCGGCAGCCTCTTTTACGGTCCTTCCATCTTACGTATACTCGGGCGTGGCATCTGCCGCGCCAGGCATCGCAGTATCATCGAGAAGGGATCGCCCCGTGGAAGAGACTCAACAGGATCTGAAATCCTACATTCGCGACATACCAGATTTTCCCAAACCGGGGATCGTATTCCGCGACATTACGCCGCTGTTGGCGTCGGCCGATGCCTTTCGCACCTGCATCGCTCGATTGGCCGACCAGTTTCGTGGACATGCGATCGACGCCGTCGTCGCCGCGGAGGCGCGCGGATTTATCTTTGCGGCACCGCTGGCGTTGGAATTGAACGCTGGCTTCGTCCCAGTTCGCAAACCGGGAAAACTCCCCTTCGATACGCATTCGTTTCATTATGAATTAGAATATGGCGTCGACACACTGGAAATGCACGTTGATAGCCTCAGTGACGGACATCAGGTCTTGGTCGTGGATGACCTGCTGGCGACTGGCGGCACGATTGACGCCTGCTGCCAACTCGTCGAACACTGCGGAGCCCGCGTTGCCGCCTGTGCGTTCTTGATTGAACTCACCCCCCTGGGTGGGCGGGATCGCATCGCCCCCCGCGAGGTTTTTAGCCTACTGCAATATTGAGGCGGGCGGCTGGAACCGTCGTGTGGCCTTGAATCGCAGAATACCGCATTCGATATTCTATGTTTCCTATCCTTCCCACCAACCGTGGGCAGGAGCCGTCACGGACACCAGATCGCGCGACATCGGATGTTGGAATTCTATCGACCGCGCGTGCAAAGCAATGGCGCGTTCCCGAGCGTCCTCGAACGGTTCACCGAATACCTGCGAGGCACCGTACTGGTCGTCACCCCAAATCGGAAATCCTCGGGTTGCACACTGCACGCGGATCTGATGTGTTCGTCCCGTTTCCAGCTCGATCTCCAGCCACGTCATTCCATCCTGCATGCCCCGCACGCGGTAGTGTAGCACGGCCTGTTTTCCCTCGGGATGGTCGGCATCCACCACCTCGCTTCGGGCGCGTCCCGGCAGTTTGCGCAATTGATCGACCCACGTCCCCGCGGGTGCGTCCAGCATCCCTTCCACGATTGCCCAATAGACCTTTCGTACTTTGCGTGCCGCAAATTGGTCGGCAATTCTACGAGTAGCGCGAACATGTCGAGCAAACACAAGCGCCCCCGATGCGGGACGATCCAACCGATGCGGAACGCCCACGTAGATGTTCCCTTCTTTCCCCTCCCGCTGCAAGTAAAACTGTCGCACGCGCACTTCCATGC
>JAGQPD010001092.1 GCA_020426865.1 Planctomycetales bacterium | reverse complement strand
GCGATACGGCTGGGACAGCCGTGGAACCTTGCCGGGACATCTGACATCACGCGGTTGTGGTCAGTTGATTTCGCCAGCAGAAAATCATCACACTTGGCCCCGTCGGACCTAGGTTGCAAGGGGGCGTCCCCGGTGATGCGTCTAATCCCACTCAATTTGATCACAATTCGCGTCAATGAAGTCCATCAGCTTCGCTTCGTCGGCCAACATTGCGCGTACGTGTGCTTCGAACCTTTTCATCTTCTGGACGTTCTCCGGGCCGTGGCTCAGGTACGCGGCAAACATGCCCGCCTCCGGATCGGTCTCGATCTCATCCATCAACTCGGGATCAACACTCGTCACATAGAAACGAATGAGTGCGTCCCAGTTGTATCCGTTCATGTACGCATCTTCGAACCGCGAGTTGATCCGCTCACCCAAGGCGAACAAGTCGTCGTTTTCACAGTAAACACAAACGGAGACCGAATCATGCTCGGGCATCTCCAACAGCTTGATACTCTCGTCGTACACGGCTTTCTCCTTAACCTCGAGAATAGTGGTATCAATACGCATCTCAATTCAACACGCTGATTCAACACGCTGCGCTGCCTGCAAATCCGCTTCTTCCAATTTCATGGCCGGCGACGGCGTTGATAACGGATAGTGCAACCCCGCGCAGGGATTTCCCGGTCCGCCGGGAAATCACCTTTCATGGCAGCCGCGACCGCCAACTCGACGTAGTTCTTCGTTACCAGCGCGGCGTCGGTCTGATCGTCCATCGCGCCGCGATAAACGATCCGGCGCCGCTTGTCCAATACGTAGAACTCCGGCGTATAGATCGCCCCATACGCTCGAGCCACCACCTGCGATTCGTCTTTGACGTACGCAAAGCGAAATCCTTTCTCCTCCGCCCGTCGCTTCATCGCTTCCAATGCGTCGCCCCTAACGGCGTTAGAATTAATCGCGACAAGCACGGCCGACAGCTTTTCGCTTTCGATCTTTTCTTGAAGTGCCTTCAGACGGTCTTCGTAGTCCACCGAATAAGGACAGGTATTGCACGTAAAGCACATGATCACAACATCGAAATTGGAAAGCTCCGAAAGACTGATCACTTTGTCGTCCGTCGACTTCAATCCGGACCAGTCCGCTCCCTGATCGCCCGGCTTCAGGGTAACTGGTTCTTCGACAGATTGCGCATTTACCATGGACACGACTAAGACACATGCAACAACGAACACACAGATTCGGCGGAAGCACGTTTGCCACATGTAGACTACCATTATCATTCACCAATACGACAAGACCGCGTTTCGACAGGTTCTGTGGCCGGCCCGGATGCGACTCTTACCAAACAGGATCGCGATTGGACCAATTCACAAACAGACCAGGTTCCAACAACCGTTGTCACAATACCATTGCCGCCAGCCACGCACAACAACACTCGGGCGCCTTCTGCCAATCGGCGTCAAATCCGTTCGAACCAGGTTGCGATTGTTGCGTTACTGGTATTAAGATGGGAGTAGAAGAGGAAACAGCTATGGCGACGATTATTCGCGACCCCATTCTGGAGCAACGAATTATCGCCGATCGGGTTGAACGTGGCATTGACCGTTACGACGAAGTATGGGAAGGAGTCTACGTCATGCCACCCATGCTCAACGACGAACACCAGATGTTGGTTGGCCGCCTTACTCGCATTCTCGACGAAATCATCGGCGATAGGAAACTGGGGGACGTGCGGCCGGGGGTCAACATTTCCGATCGGCTCGACGGGTGGCAGCAGAATTACCGAGTCCCCGATGTTGCAGTATTCCTCAACATTACGAAGGCCGTGAACCACGATTCTTTCTGGTTAGGTGGTCCAGATTTCGCCATCGAGATTGCTAGTCCCGGCGATCAAGTTCACGACAAGATTCCATTTTATTCAAAGGTAGCCACGCGGGAATTGCTGATTATCGATCGGTCACCCTGGCAGTTGGAACTCTACCGACTCCAATCGCGAGGCAAATTGGCGCTCGTTGGCATCTCAACGACCGACGACAAAGCCGGCCTTTTCAGCGAATTATTGGCGATTCAGATCAGGTTGCTGCCGGAGGCAACCGGAGCGAAGCGACGGCAAATCCAAATCGACGAAACGATTTCCCCCACCTCGAAGTCACCCCGCCGCTCATGGATCATCTAAGAGCCGATGCCGTGTCAGTCCGCCGAATACTTGGCAAAGGCAGCGGCAACATGCTTGGCCGATGAATCGGCTGCGTCTGACGCATGGACGTAAATTGCATACCGCAGGCGATATGACGTGCCCGGCTCGACCACCGTGCGATTCTTTTCGCCAACCTTAAACGCAGCCAACGCAAACGGATTGGCCGCAACAAAGCCGTAATCTCGCGCATGATACCGCGATGGCGACGCGTTTTCAGGATGACATAGAATCGCCATCCCTACTCGCCGACCGTCGACGACGCCCGCGTAGTCGCACCAGTCCGCCGCCTGTCCCCATACTTGCCGTTCGTTTTCGCGCCCGTCTGCATCCCGGATTGTTCCCATTCCCCCCTTGACTCGCAAAGCACTCGCCACACGAATGCCCAAGCCCATCTCTTCCTGGTCACCAAATTCGAATGGTCGATCACTGCTGAACTGCGAATCCATCGCGATCCAATACCCGCCATCCGCTACGACAATACTGTAATAACACACTTCATCACAAATCGGCATCGGCGGATTACCGCCGTCCCAATAACGATTTCGCACCGCAAACTTGCCTCGTCCCGCACCACCACTCGGCTCTTCCACGAACTCAATATGCTCAACCTTTGTCTTCAGCCGCCAACAGTCCGCGCCACTCAAATCCCCAAACGCCAACCAGATTCCCGGATGATACGTTGCGTGGTCCATCGGATCCTCGCCCTCCACCGGCGGATGGTTGCGAGTCACTTGAAATCCATCCAGCGTGCGAACATGAGCAAAGTACGGCCGAGTGATCTGCGGATCAGCAAAACTATATTCGGCAACGACCTGTGTCCCAATCTTGACGCCCAGTTTGCCAGAACCGTCCGGCCCGTTCGTCAATTGAACCGTCGGCTCCGATGATGATTCCCTCTGCGTCCCATCGTCATTCGCTGCGACACTCACCCCCATACCTTGGAATAGCAGCAGGGACCAACCAACCACCATAGTCACGCACTGTTGCATCGAAACGCTCGACTTTCCCATCGGACGCATTAACACACCTTTGTCTGTTCTGATGTTGACGGCAAAATGAGTCGCCAACGCGTTTTTTCCGAGTTCAAAATGGATTGCCGGTCGTAAAGGCCAACGCTACGCAAAATTCGGCACGGACCAGTGCCCCGCATCTCTGTATTTGCGCCCCAGCATGGCATGCGCATCGGGATCGTCCACAATCGTCTCCGTCTCCAGATTGAACTCTAGTGACCGCCCTGTCCGAACAGCTATGTTGGCAAGATGGATCAGCGACACTGATCGATGGGCTTCCTCGATGTCCGCATGCGGTCGGCG
>JAGQPD010001091.1 GCA_020426865.1 Planctomycetales bacterium | reverse complement strand
GATCCTACTTTGATGATGTCCTCGGAAAACTCGCAACTGTCATCCGCCGCCCACGACGGCCTGGCGTTACTTCTATCCAACACTCGACGGCTCGACGACGCCGAGGACCACTTCCATCGGGCAATCGAGATTTCCGAGAGCCTAGCACAAAAATTCCCGACAGAAACAGAGTATCGCCACAGTCTCGCCAATTCCATGAACAACCTGGGGACGATGTTATTTGACAGCGGCCGTTGGGAGGAAGCGGGAACGCACTTTCAGCAAGCTTTAGAGCGAGAACAACGGACCGTCGCGAAGGCTCCTTGGTCAAGAAAATACCTGCAGTTATTGGCTCGTATTGCGAACAATCTGGGAGCCCTACATATGACCACTGGGCGACTCCCGCAAGCCGAGGAATGCTTTCAGATGGCGATCGAGCTCCGTGAACGCTTGGTGAGCAAATTCCCATCTACCACAACCTATCGAGACGAGCTGTCACAGAGCTACGTTAATTTGGGAGTGCTGCGCGCGAACAATGGCGATCAGGAAATGGCCATCGAAGCGTTCCAAAAAGCAGCCGACTGTCTGGAAAAACTCGTTAGTGACGTCCCGGATATCCGTGCGTTTCGCGAAAACCTGGCGAAAGCATCCAATAACCTTGGCGTACTCTTGTGGGAGGCCGGGCAATTGCGTGCCGCCGAGTCGGCACACCGGAGGGCGGTTGCGATTCGAAGCAAGCTCGTGGAGAGCCATCCAGAATCGCCGATGTACATGTCGCAATTGGCTACCAGCTACAGTAACCTCGCGCTGGCGTTAGTGGACGCTAATCATAGCCGCGAAGCGGAAGACGCGTGCCGACATGCCGTTGCTATTTTTCAACGACTTTTGTCCGACGCGCCCAATAGCGCCCCTGCCAAAAGCCGATTGGGAATGGCACTTCACAACTTAGGTGAGTTGCTACTAGATCGGAACGATCTTGTCGGCGCGCAAGAGGTAATTTCCGAGGCAATTCGCCTGCAGCAAGAAGCAACTTCAAGTATTCCGGGGAGTATTCAATACCGCACGTTTTTGCGAAACCACTGGTTCGTCCAATGCGAGATCCTCATTCAACAGGGGAGCTACAATCCGGTCTTCGATGCTGCCGATACTCTGGCAACCGTTTCACCCGACAAAGCTGAAGGTCAATTCAACGCTGCGTGTTACTTGGCCCGCTGCATACCATTGATCGCAACCGACACGGCTCTGGCACACGACGAACGGCATCGCATCAAACAGAATGCCGTAACGCTGGCGGTTTCCCGCCTGCGTGAATTCGTTGACCAAGCCGAAGACAATGTAGCGGCCGTCGCACGGATTCACAATGAGTCCTATCTCAATCCTATCCGCGATGATGTCATGACTCAAACCTTCCTCGACGATATAACATCCGTAAGTCACGCACAATCCACGATCACACCCTGAAATCGGAACTGACAACTCCGATGCCTCCGGAACTTAAAACCTAGAAAGGTAAACATGATTAATCGCAACCGCCCGAACCGATTAGTACGAGAAACGCGGGTTCTTTCCGTTGTCCAGCTCGAAGCGCGACTCCTTCTTTGCCACGGCGGTCGCCCACCGCACGTCGGATGCGGAGGAGGTGACCCGCCGCCAGAACCGACAATGGCTGATCCCGCCATTGTCTATGTCGCTCAAAGTCCAAAAGGATCTACTACCACTTATGACTTAATGGTGATGGACGCGGACGGCCGTAATCAGACCAAGCTGCTCACGTCAACCAATGCCGAGCGAAGCTTATCGTTCCCAGCCTGGTCACCGGACATCAGTCCAGCTCCGGGCTACCAGGGAACGATTGCCATCGAAACGCAGCCCGACTTCGGGAACACTTCCGGCCACATCTCCTCGATCATACTCGTCGACGTGGAGATCGGCGCGGATGGCGTTCCACGAGCCCTCAACGAGCGCGTCCTGGTGGATGAAACCGACGGAAACGTCGCCAGCGTCGTCGCGAAACCCGACTGGTCTCCTGACCTCAATCCCGATGCCGCGGGTTACCAGGGCGAGATAGTGTTCACGACGATCGAGAGTATTAATGTCGTCAGCGTGGCGTGGAACGAATCAACGATGAATCCGAGCGTTGAGCGAGTTTCACCATCTGTCGACTCCGTCATCGTCGTCGACGTTGACATATCTCAAGCATCGGTGACTCACCCAAAATGGAGCCCTGACGGCCAGCGGATCGCCTTCCAATTCCGTGACAGCGCGACCGCCGATTATGCGGTGGCCGTCGTCAATGGAACTGGTCCAGATGCGACGATAACCAACTTGATCGTAACCGCATTCGTGGACGAACCGGCCTGGAGCCGTGCGGGCGACCGAATTGCCTTCGCGACCGAGGGAAGTCGCCGCACAACGTCCGAACTCTGGGCGGTCAACTTGGCCGCGCCGAACAATGTTGAGTTGCTTGCACAGGACGTTGCGTCGCCGAGTTGGACCTTGGACGACCCGGTGACCGCTGGCGTGGACGAGCAGGACGCGTTCATGATTGTCTCTGGCGGCGGCATCCACCGCGTGGACCTTGCCACCGGTGAATTGACGACGCTTGCCGAATCCAAAAAGTCGAGCCTCCGTTGGCCAGACCTGCGGCCTTTTGACAGTAATGGATGGGCACCTGCGCTGTCAGCGCCGAGTAGTCAAACGCTCATCGCGGGTCGGACGGTTACCGTTCCACCAGAACGCTCTCTCGATCCCAAGACAACAACGCTTTATGATCAATTTCACTGGTCTACTCCACCATCATCGGACTTACCCTATTGGGAACGCGCTACCACAATCGATTACACGTCAGCGGCCGACCAGGAGACACAAGCTCACGTAGACGACGCGATGTCCAACCTCGACGTGTTGATTGACCTTCTTGCTGTAATCTAACCTACCTGGTATCCAATCAACTATTGTCTTTGAATTGAAATAAAATTTGTCCCCTTGATGCGACAACTAACCGTAAGCAGCCTTGACGAGGGCTCACCTTTGGAGGTCATTGCTGATGAAAGCGTTGCCACTAAGCGGTATCCTTGCGATCTGTTTCGTTCCAGCGGCGGCGGTCGTAGCACTGCCGGATACTTTTGAGATTGCCAAACTGGTTCCCAATGACGGCGAAGAGGGCGACGACTTCGGTTCTTCCGCATCCCTTTGGGGAAATTTTGCGATCGTCGGCGCTCCCCAAAAGAGCGAGGGCGGAACCTATGTTGGGGCGGCATACCTCTTTCGTCGTGACGAAGGTCGAGCGGATAGTTGGCAGCAAGTAAGGAAGTTCACGTCCCCCGACGGACAAACGGACGACCGCTTCGGCTGGTCCGTTTCGCTGTTGGGCGACCTGGCTCTCGTCGGCGCCCATCGGGCGGACGCAGCTTACCTCTATGGACGTAATCATGGTGGACCTGACAATTGGGGACTCGTGAAAACGATTCGCCCAGCCGAAGTCGTCGGGGCCGATGACCATTTTGGCATCTCCGTGTCGCTGGCTGGCGATTTGGCAATTGTCGGCGCCAGTGGTGACGACGACCGCGGATTCGATGCCGGTGCGGCATATCTCTTTCGACGGGACGAGGGCGGTCCCGAAAACTGGGGGCAAGTGGCCAAATTCCTGGCCGCCGACGCGTCAACCGGCGACTACCTGGGCTATTCGGTATCATTGTCTGGAGACTACGCAGTTGTTGGTGCCCGCGGTGACGACAATCTGAGAGGTGCAGCGTATGTTTTCGGTCGCAATGTCGGTGGCCCAGAGAATTGGGGGCAAGCCAAAAAGCTCACGTCGCCAAACAGATCAAGCCTCGACGGATTTGGACGTTCAGTATCCAGCGCCGGAGATCTCATTTTAGTTGGGAGCCACAATGATGATACGGTTGGCCAATTCGGCGGCGCGGCATACCTATACGATCGCAATCGAGTTAGGCCGGACAGTTGGGGCCTTTCCGCCCAATTGACAGCGGCAGACGGAGGCGAATTCAACAATTTTGGCTGGTCGACTTTCATCACAAACGAGTTGGCAATGGTGGGAGCAATTGGGTTTAGCGAGAGCGACGATGATGCCGACTTACGTTCCGGAGCTGTATATCTATTTAAACCGGACGAATTCGACGGCAAATGGATACAAACAAACAAGCTTATTGCCTCCGACGGGGCAAGATTCGGCAATCTCGGGTTAAGCGCCTCATACAACGACGGCATCGCAATCTTTGGAGCCAATAGCAATGCGATCAATCCGAGCGGTGCAGTTTACATTTATGATCTAACCGCTGCGGTTCCGGAACCCACTGCAATCCTAACCGCGACGATCTCGCTACTATGCAGTGCATCCGTCCGGTGTTTTGCCTCTAATGGAACTGGAATTCTCCACTGTATGCGTTAGCCTAACAGCTACAGGAGGAGAAATCCATGAGCAGGTAGCGTAGACATTTTACAGCAGAGCAGAAGGCTGAGGCAGTTCGGCGTCATTTGAGCAGAAAGGTGCCAGTGGCTCGCGTTCCAACGTTTCGCAAACCTTATTCGCCCCAATTCTTTGAGCAGTGCCGAACGACACTTCCCATGAATCCCACCGGCGAATCTGCCGGGCTATCGATTTCATCAATCAGAATCTCGCGTCGAATCCGTCCGTGACGGAAATTGTTCGGGCCGCACCGTTTTCGAGCTTTCATTTTCAACGTCTGTTCCGGGCGCTGGTCCGAGAACCCGTTGCAGGATTCACTAGGCGAATTCGTCTTGAGACGGCTGCGCGTCGTTTGAAGTTTCGAGCGCAGGGGGACATTACGAGTCCTTGCATTCGACCTTGGGTTCTCTAGCTCGCAGAACTTTGCTAAAGCTTTCAAGAAGCACTTTCG
>JAGQPD010001090.1 GCA_020426865.1 Planctomycetales bacterium | reverse complement strand
GATGTCGACCATTTCAAGTCGGTCAACGACAATCATGGCCATAGCATGGGTGATGAGGTACTCAAGAAAGTCGCACATACGATCAGTTCAACAGTTCGCGGTCGCGATATCGTCTGTCGCTACGGCGGCGAGGAGTTTTGCGTCTTGCTGCCGCATGCCGATCTCACCGGTGCCTGTGAAATCGCCGAGCGTGTGCGAATTGCGGTTGCCGAAATCCCGTTCGACGAACTCTCAGTGACTGCCAGCCTTGGCGTCTCGGACATGTCGCTTGGCGCCAAGAATCCCCAGGAGATGCTCGATCAAGCAGACAAGTGCCTCTATGTCGCCAAGCGCGGTGGTCGCAATCGCGTTGTGCGTTGGGACAATGTGCCGGATGTTGTCGAGGTAAGAAGCCAACGCAACGAATGCGACAACCGCGACGCTTCCAGCGACTCAGACAGCGACCTGACACTCCCCTACCCGGCGGTCGCATCGTTACTGTCGGCGCTAGCGTACCGCGATCCTGACACCGCAGCACACTGCACTCGTGTCGCCGAGCTTTCCGTGGCGACCGCCCGCGGACTGATGGCTGTCAAGGACGCCTACTTTCTCGAGATCGCCGCGCTCCTTCACGATATTGGCAAGATCGGCGTTCCCGATGCCATCCTGCTGAAACCGGGACCACTCACCAAGGACGAATGGGAAATCATGCAGATGCATGATCGAATCGGCGTCGAGATCGTTGAGGCCTCGTTCTCGCAAAAGCAAATGGTCGATATCGTCCGCTATCACCATGCGACATTCAAGGCCAGCCCCCACTTGCCCCATCTGCCGGCGGGAACGGACATTCCACTGGGAGCCCGAATCGTCACGATCGCCGACGCCTACGACGCCATGGTCTCCGACCGTGTCTACCGTAAAGGTCGGACTCCCGAAGCGGCCTTCCAAGAATTAAGGCGTTGTGCCGGAACTCAGTTCGACCCGGAACTTGTCGAACGCTTTATCGAAGTCACTCAGCACTTCACGGCCGCCAGCATTCCGATCTCTTCCAAACAAGTCGCACTTCAGCTGGGACTACAAATCGAGCGACTCGCTCGCGCCGTCGACAGCCAAGACAAGCAAGGCATCCGTTCGCTCGCCTCACGATTGGAAGCGACCGCGACTCACTGCCGCATCCCCGCCATCCAAAACGCCGCAGCACGCATCAAGAAATCGCCAATGAACGACGTCGACATGCCAGACCTGGTGGAAATGGTTCAAGAGCTGATCGACCTCTGCCGTACCTCCCATAAAGCCTACATCGACGTGATCCCACGCGAGTCCACTCAAGATACGCAACTAACCGACGAAGAAACGGTGCTCGTTTAGGCCTGGTCTTCTCGCTCCTCCGTTGCGTTCGCTCGTGCCTGTTGTACCATCTGCACCAGCACACGACGTACTTCATCGCTACTTGCCACTGGTTCGGGGAAGGTCACCCGCGTCCCTTTTGCCCCTTGTTCTGTTTCGGCACGCAGATGAAATCCAAGTCGATCCAGGGAGGTCATCTGCGCACCTCTTAGCTTTACCCCCAGCGACCGCTCACCTAACAACCGTACGGCGTCCGCATGATCGCTGTTCATGTGTTCGATAACCGACGTGGCAACGTGGCACAGCGGATCAGGACCAGCCGCACGGTAATCCTCGGCACGAACCCACCCCATAACGCCAAAGCCGCCTACAAAATAGACGTCGATGACGTCCAGGCGATAGAAGCTGAAATCGCCATACTGCAGCCACTGGCTCGATTCCGGATGCTTTGCCAGGTATAGCGATTGTGCCGCCTGCATCTGATCTTCGCCCTCCAACTTCGAGACATCGCCGATCAACGAA
This sequence comes from Planctomycetales bacterium, assembly GCA_020426865.1. Classification (GTDB taxonomy): domain Bacteria; phylum Planctomycetota; class Planctomycetia; order Pirellulales; family Pirellulaceae; genus JAGQPD01. The sequence continues at coordinate 150 of JAGQPD010001090.1, read as the reverse complement.
ACACGACCTGCTCCCAAGGGAGAGCCCGCGGCGTGTTGCGTGATCAAAAGTGTCGCCCGGCCGTCGGAGTTCAGATTGCGAGTGTGTACGGCCATCGAACTGATCAGAAACAATGGACAACCGTCTGCGTCTGCCGCGTACGGCATGATT
>JAGQPD010001089.1 GCA_020426865.1 Planctomycetales bacterium | reverse complement strand
CTCCTCCAGACGCGAAACGGACGCCAGCGAGATAGCAGCTCGACCACCGTCACCCGGGTCGATCAGCAACCATTGCGATCGATCGTCCGATCGATCGCTGGACATCCACCCCGCATCGGACATCGACCGGTCCTGATGTTCCACCAACACATTCCCCTGGCTCGCCAAACCGTTGACATCCAGGATAAGTGACACGGAGCCGTCTCCCATGATCGTGGCACCGGCGTACGTGGGGATCCCCTTAAGCTGCTGTCCTAACGGTTTTACAACAATCTCCTGCGTATCATTGATCTGGTCGACGACCAGGCCGAATTGGCGGTCTTCCGCCTGCAATACGACAATATTAATGATCTCATCTTCGTGGAAGTCGTGCGGCGTCCGTCGGTCGCGCAACCTGAGTTGCTCGTCGAGATACAGCAGCGGCAGGAGTCGTCCGCGTAGGCGATAGCACGGGACGCTATGAATCAATTCGATCTCCCGTTTGGCCCGCTCTCCCTCCAAGCGGACAAGTTCCAGAAGACTGACTTGCGGGATGGCATACCGGTCCCCTCGGCATGTCACGACCAATGCCGGAACGATGGCCAACGTGAGTGGGATCTTGATCCGGAGCGTTGTGCCGCGTCCGGAGACACTTTGGATGTCGAGCGTGCCGCCAATCTTTTCGACGTTCGTCTTCACGACATCCATCCCCACACCACGGCCGGAAACGTTCGTGACTTTCGCGGCTGTGGAGAAACCAGGCAACAAGATCAAGTTGCACAATTCGCGGTCGTTCATCTTGTCGGCTTGCTCGGCCGACACCATTCCCTTCGAAATGGCCTTTTGCTTCACCCGCTCGAGACTGATGCCTCCTCCGTCATCGCCAATCTCAATGTTGACCTGGCCTCCTTCGTGAAAGGCTCGCAGCCAAAGCGTTCCTTCGACTGGCTTGCCTGCCGCTTCACGTTCGGCTGGTGACTCGATGCCGTGGTCCACGGCGTTCCGCACGACGTGCGTCAAGGGATCTTTGATCGCTTCCAGAATTGTCTTGTCTAACTCCGTGTCAGCTCCTTCCATGCATACCCGCACGCGTTTGCCACAGGAATTGGAAAGGTCCCGCACCACCCGTGGTAACTTGTTCCAAGCGTTGCGTATCGGTTGCATCCGTGTCTTCATCACCCCTTCCTGCAATTCGCTGGTGATCAGGTTCAAGCGTTGCGACGCGGCTGTCATCGCCGTGTCTTCACGATTCCGACTGAATTGAAGAATCTGGTTGCGTGCCAACACAAGTTCACCTACCAAATTCATCAGTTTGTCGAGCAGCTCCACGTCAATGCGCACAGTTCGGTCCGCCACGGCCCGATTCGTTTCGCGTTGTTCCGAGCTGTTCCCGCGACGCTCTCCTGAACTTGCGGCAGTGGGTTGAGAGTTGCGCCGTGCTTCCGAAGGAGCGGCAACAGACGCCGTGTCCGCTGCCCCTTGCGCCGCGGCCGTCCCCCCTTCCGTCAACGAATCGGTTGGTTCGTCCGCGCGAGTGCCACCGGCGAGCGCTGCGGCCGCAGAAGTCGCGGATGAGGAAGTGACATCACGTGGGCCGTCGGAGCCGCCCCCAACGGACTCGTCGGAATGCTCGGCCTGTGCGTCCGGCGGCCTGGCCTCCACAGAATTACTGCCTCCACCAACGCTGCCACTTCGGAGTGTCTCGAGCTGCCTCACGACCTCTTCGTAGTCGCCATCGCCTTCGTATCCCGTAGATTCGATGTTCGCCAGAATCGATCGGACGGCGTCCAGCATGGAGAGCAAGCCGTCAGCAATCTCGTTGCTGAAGCCCATGTCACCGTCGCGTAGCGGGACCAGCAGGCTTTCCCCTACGTGCGTAACGTGTTCCAATTTGGGGAACGCCAGAAATCCAGAGGTGCCCTTGATCGTGTGGACCGTCCGAAAAATACTCGCCAGACGGTCGCGGTCCTCTGGAGATTCCTCCAGCGCCAACAGTGCCTGGTCCAATTGGTCAAGGCTCTCGTAGCTTTCGACGAGGAACTCTTTGACAATATCGTCCAATTGCGCCATTGGTCCTTCCACCCACGTTCGAATTCTGTCGTCGCCACGCCGCGACAGTTGGCTTTTTCTCGAAAACTGAGATCGAATGCCACGAGCAGTTCTTGCGTTCGCGGTGCGGTAATGTTTCACTAATCGATATCACAGGGGGATGCTGTATCGATCGATCCATTTATGCGGGCGCGGGGACGCATTTGAGCTGTCGAAGACGGCGAATTCCATCAAGGTTTTCAGCGACAATGAAAGGGCATGTCGTGACAATTGGGCTGCTACTGAGAATCGTGACAATGGTTATCCTGGCCGAAGCACTGGCTGGGGGACAGATCCAACCAGCTACGGATCGTCCGCTTCCAAAGTCGCCGAAGGATAGTCTCGCCTGCATGCAATTCCCGCCCGATATCTCTGTCTCGCTCGTCGCTGCGGAACCCATGGTGCGCGATCCCTCAGCGATCTGTTTTGACGAACAAGGACGCCTGTGGGTCAGTGAAATCCATGGCTACAATCTCGACGGTTATTTCGACATAGTGGACTTGAACAAGAGTGGCGAATTGGATCGTGAAGTACGGCGCGTTCGGTTCGCGACGGCCGCCTCGCAAGAGGCCGCCCAACGAGAAACGTATGGGACCGTGCGGATGCTCGAAGATTCCGACGGCGACGGTCGTATCGATCGAGCGGTCGTCTGGGCCGACCATTTGCCTCCCTGCTACGGTTTGATCGCAGCCCGCGGTGGGATGATTGCCGTCGGTGCACCGGATATCGTCTTTTTGGCCGATCGCGACGGGGATAATCGAGCTGAAGTTCGCGAGATACTTTTTACCGGGTTCCAGCGAGAGCTGATCGAACGCGGGATCAACAATCCGCGTTGGGGAGTCGATAACTGGATTTATGTTGCTGCCGGCGGCGGTGGTGGCGACATTTCTGGCCCGGGCCTGCAGAACCACGTTGCGATTGGACACACCGACTTTCGCTTCCGACCCGATGGCTCAGCGATCGAGCCTGTCACGGGGCGCGAATCGATGTTCGGTCTGACGTTGAATGACGTGGGTGACCGATTCCATACGATTGTGACGCAAGTTGTCCCGCTGCCCGATCGCTATTTGCGTCGCAACCCCTGGATGGTGTCGCCGGCGGGAGACCGTGGCTTGATCCCCTACCGGCGGATCTTTCCAATCAGTCAGCCGGATCCGTGGCGCCTTAAGCGCGGAATTGATCCAGCCTGGGTCAAGTTTTACGGTGAAGGAGAAACAAAGCCCAACGGTAATTTTACGTCGAGCAGCGGGCAATTGATCTACAGCGACGCATTGCTGCCATCACGCTATCGGGATAACTACTTCGTTTGCGATCCGGCCAACAATCTGATCCATCGATGTCTGCTCGAGCGCCAGGGGGCCAGCTATTCGGTCCGCCGTGCGGACGGCGAAGAAGATGCGGAATTCTTGGCATCGACCGACCAATGGTTTCGGCCGATCAACTTGATCCCCGGTCCGGATGGCGCCATTTATGTGGTTGATATGTATCGAGAAATCATCGAAGACTTTTCAGCCATTCCCCGCTTCCTTCAACAACAATATGCCGATTCACTGGTGGCCGGTGTCGACCACGGTCGCATTTGGCGCCTCAGCCGCGTCGCCACTGCCAACGATGCGGAATCCAAAGTGGATCCACCGACGTTCCGTTCCGCGGCATCGACCGTCGCGGCCAATGATCTGGCGTCACTGATAGCTGGGTTGCAGAGTGATACGTCGTGGATTCGCCAGCAGTCGCAGCGACTGCTGGTGGAACGCCGTGATCCTGCTTGTGCGGATGATGTCCGCAAGGTCGCGCAACGCGGGGAACTACCTGCAAGTCGCTTGCAGGCACTGTATGTGCTTGATGCTCTGCAGCAACTTCGGCCCGACGACATCGTGCAGGCTTTGAGCGACACAGATTGGGGCGTGCGCATGCATGCGTTACGATTGTGTGAACCGTGGTTGGCGCCGCGGGCAGATATGTGCGACCACGTATGCCGGATGGTCGACGATCCTGAGGCTCGTGTTCGATTGCAATTGGCGTTGACGCTGGGGACATGTCGGTCGAACGAAGGCGATCTCGATTCGCGGGCCTATGACGCACTTGTCCATATGGCAACGCAATACGGCCATGAACTGTGGATGGATACAGCCATTGTGAGTTCCGCCAGCGCATCACCCGCCAGGTTGATTGTAAGTCTCACTGGCCACCCGACAGTTGGCGAGCCGGTTCGCAACGTGACGACACAATTGGCAGAAGTTGTCGGGGCCCGACATCAGGCTCCCGAATTGGCCGCGTGCCTGAATCATTGGATCGAACTTAGGGCCGACGATGCAAACCCCAGATTGCCCGACGATGAGGCAACCGCCTTGCTCGATGCACTCGTGCGAGGTGCCGAACGTAGCGCCAACGAATTCAAAGACGTCGACGACCAATTTGCAACATCGATCGGCAGATTGTTGCAGGCTGCTCACGGTCAATTCGCTCCGCAAGCGTTGCAATTGGCAGCGCGATGCCGATTGAACGAGTCGGCCATACTGCACGATGCCTGGCAGGCCGCCGGCGATGCGGCCCACGACGTAACGCAACCCCTCGAGCGACGGCTTCGAGCGGTCGCGTTGCTCGCCACCTCCCCCGCCCGCTATCGGCGGCCATTGATCGAACTGTTGCACCCTAGCCAGCCGAGCGAATTGCAGCTTGCCGTGTTGACGGCATTCGCCGCTGCCCATGACGAGCTCCCCACTGTTAAAATAGTGGACAAATGTATAGTATCCGGTCCGAAGGTGCAGGCGGCGATGGTGGATTTGTGCTTTCAGAGTCCGGAGGGGCTGGCGGTATTACTGAGGGCGGTTGAGGAGGAGCGGCTGCCGCTGGCCGCGGTCAGTGCATTACGGCGCGAACAGTTGCGGGAGCACGCGGATGAACGGATCCGACAGCGAGCGAGGAAATTGTTGTCCGTAGGTGAGAATGACACGCGTATGGAAGTCGTGAATCGATTCGAAGCGGCCTTGGCCTTGGCTCGGGATCCGGCGCGTGGTCGTGAGGTGTTTCGAAAAACCTGTTCGCGGTGTCATCGGTTGGAGGACTACGGGTATCGTGTCGGACCGGACCTGACGACGGCACGCACCCGCGCGGATGCGACGTTGTTGGTCGATATCTTCAATCCTTCAAGCTCCTTGGCGCAGGGATTCACGGTCGCGTCGGTGACGACCGTCGACGGTCGCATCCACACGGGGCTGCTCGCTAACGACGGGGCGACCAGCGTGACGCTGCTGGACGGAGGAAAACAAGTTGGCGATGCACCGATGGAACGGTCGGTGTTACGAAAGGAGATCGAAGAACTGCGAGTGTTGTCGAAATCGCTGATGCCGGACGGACTGGAGCAAGAGCTTAATGCTCAAGACGTTGCCGATTTGATCGGTTATTTGCGTCAGGCGACGGGGCCGGTGTTAGAGACGCGTCGAGTATTGTTCGACGACGAGCAGTCGTTTGTGGACGCATTGCAACAGGGGGGCGCGACGGCGACGCTGCAAAACCGCGATGTGCAATCGGGAGAGGTAGCTTTGCGATTGACGGAAGGGCAGCGATATTCGACCCAGCTTCCCGGGTGGGCGTTTGAGATTGTGGAGCATCCCGAGCGAGAGCAGGTGGAAGGCAGTGCGACGGCGCGTCAGTATCGCTATTTGCGGATCGCGTGGAAGGCAGAAGATGCCAAGGGGGTGATGATCGAGTTGGCGGATGATGGACATTGGCCTGAAGCGACACAGGCCGCCCGCCGCTATGTGGCGGGCGAAAACAGCAGCGGTTGGAACGCGATCAGCGTTGCCGAAACGGCCCCTCGCGAATGGGCGATGTTGACGGTTGACCTCTGGAGTGATTGCGGCTCGTTTGTCTTAACGGGAATTGCCCCCACGGCACTACAAGGGACGGCGATGTTCGACCGTATTGAGCTGCTGAAGACATTGCCCTAGCGGGAGCTTGCCGGAGAAACGCATGCATCGCTGCCCGAATGGTTTCCGCAGGGTCACTCTGATTCGTAGCCTTCTGCAGCTCGGCAATTTCAGTTTGGGTCAAGTCTACTTGCGTAACCATAACTTCCTCGACCCACACTAACTTCAACCATGGTCTCTACATTACTCAAGTGTAGCAGACTGGCATCCGAAACGCGCCAACCAGACGCAACATGGCTTCATGTATTTGGTTGCCATAATTGATTGGTACAGTCGATATGTCTTGAGTTGGGAGTTGTCCAACAACTTGGATACACACTT
>JAGQPD010001088.1 GCA_020426865.1 Planctomycetales bacterium | reverse complement strand
GGGCCTGCTTTTGCAGACCCTATTTTCCCGGCAGCTACCGGGGCATTTCAGGCTATAGCGCCAAACCCTGATGATATCACCGAACCTGGCCTCCGTTCCAATTCGTGTTCGAGGGGTATGCTGCGTCGGAAAGGGCATGATTCCGTTCGACAGTTCGCGTGGTCTAGCGGTTTGACGGATGGTGTCAGGATACCCATGAATATCGAATTGAGTGTTTCAGCACATCAGTGGCCGGCATTGGCACTGCGAGCACTGCAGCTTTGTATGCTCGCATTTGTATGCTTCGGAGCTTTCGCCCGCCAAGGGTACACTCAGTCTTCGCTTCAGTGGCCACCTCGCGGTCGTCTCGAGCGTACGAAAGCAACGTTGGCATCTTCGGCCGGTCGACAGCCTTGTCCTGTTGCTGACCGAAGTTGCCCCACGCACGGGCAAGCTTTTGATTTCTGAAGAAACCAATCCGATGACTATCAAATTAGTCGCGCAGCGACCGAATGGGCTCGCCGACCGCGGCGATTGACATTCCGTAATTTTCGTGGCAAGTTGAAAGAATGAACGTGGAATTACATTTCAGTGACGCTGAACAAACGACGCTGTTGCGGCTGGCACACGCGTCTGGCAAAAATCTTCAGGACTATCTTCAGGAGATGATTCGCCAGGAGATGCACCTCCATGCTGCAGACGACACGCAACAACCCGACTTCCGACAATGGCAGCACCGATTGAATGCGTGCATCGAGCGACATCCCAAGGTTGGCCATGTGGATACCAGTCGTGCGTCAATTTACGATGGTCGTCGGTGACAATTCTTCTCGACACCAATATTTTGCTACGGCTCAGCGATCGCGCAGATTCGAAGCATGCCGTCACGCTGCACGCGGTTGAAGCGCTGAAGCTGGATGGCCGCAACCTTGGGATTGTGCCGCAAGTGCTCTATGAATATTGGGTAGTGGCGACCCGCCCCACAGCGGCGAACGGCCTAGGGTTAAGCGTTGACGTGGCAACGGCCTCGCTCAATGACTGGAAGTCGTTGTTTCGGCTTTATCGCGATGAACGGACGGTCTTTGACCATTGGATTGGAATTGTTTACGATCATCGTGTCACCGGGCGAGGAGCCCATGACACTCGCTTGGTGGCAGCGATGAGGCGGCACGGACTAACCGAACTGTTGACGTTCGATGCCGGTGATTTTCTGCGGTACGGCGGCATTACCGTGATTACACCGGAAAGCGTGATTGGTACTTAGACGTCGTTGGCCTACTAAAAAATGAAAGCAACCATAACACTGCTGTATTCAGCTCGGGACGCCGAATGCAAGTGCGAATTGCAGCTCCCGTTAACGATTGAGCATTTTCTCGTTTCGGAATCCATCTCGCCCACGTCATTTGCTGTGCAGATCAATGAAGACGAGGTGACGGACCTTAGTCGTCAAATACAAGATGGTGACATTATTTGCATCGCGCCCAAAACAATACGTGGGGCATGGACGGCAAAATGTTGCGGGCGCACTTACCGTCTGCATATGTTCGACCGCGATACGATCATAAGCGACTGGCATTGCCACGATATGGAAAATGGTGATCGGGTCGACTTGCATACCGGGCACGTGTACGAAAAGACGTCCAAGGACCCCTACAAGACGCTTCCCCGGAAATGCCTGGACAGATTACGCGACATATTCCCAAAGAGACGCTAAATCCCCTTCCGCTCCGTTCTGACGATGGTTCACGCCGACTGACGACGGCGTTGGGCGTTCATTTGTCACAAGCTCATTTCGGAGATGGAGATCGAGCTTACGCTACGCACGCTTAGAGAGTCAGTTTAGAAATGCCGAACGCATTGCAGACGTCCGCAAGTGTCATTCGCTTCTGTCCGTAGAGTTCTCGGACCGATCCACGCTGCCGGGCGCTAAGTTTTTTCGGCCTTCCGCCCGTGCGTCCTGCCGTCCCTGCCACCGACAATCGGGCCATGGTACGTTCCCGAATCAGGTTCCGCTCGAATTCGGCCAACACCCCAAAAATTTGAAATATCAGCATGCCGCCGGGAGACGTCGTCTCGATAGCTTTCTGAAGGCTTCGGAATCCGACGTCATTCTGCTCCACGGTCGCAATCAGTTCGATCCGTTGTCGCACACGTCGGCCGCGCGGACTCGCCGTTCCGAGGGCTCTCAGTCGTTGCCAATAGAGCGGAACAAAGGCGTCTTGACTGGCTGGTGCTATGCCCCTCAATGGCAAAA
>JAGQPD010001087.1 GCA_020426865.1 Planctomycetales bacterium | reverse complement strand
CAAGATGCACGAACTCGCGGCTATTGCCAACTTGCTATGCCGTATGTGTGTCGGCCCTCCGGGCCTGGGCGCGGGGGAGCACGCCACCGGTGGCTTCGCCACCGGCAGAGGTTGTGGCGTCACAACCCCTGCCGGGCCGGAAGGGCCCGGTTTCCGCCGCCCCCCTGCCCCCAGGGCCGAAGGCCCGACACAAGTGTGTTACGGTCCAGTGAGTTGAATTTCACACGCGACACGGACAGTTCCAACTTGACCGGGGCCGCGATCTTTGTCGCGACGCGCGAGGACGTGACCATGCCCTTCGATACTGCCACACGATTGCCGGACGCAGTCAATGGCCCGGCAAGGACGATTGCCACGTCGATGCCGAGTATCTTACCGGACGGGCTGACGTTGTTCTTTTCGTCAGAACGTCCTGGAGGGTGTGGCGATGAGGAACTCTGGACGTCAACTCGCTTAAGCAAGGATTCACCGTGGCGTGAGGCTGTGCATTTAGGCCCGGAAATAAATACGCCGGACATTGAATTGAGCCCGAGCATCTCCTTCGATGGTTCGACGTTCTTCTTCGGTCGCTCCCAGCTTGTGTCCCCTTCAACACCCGGAGAAGTCATTGCCGGGTCTGGGCAGATCTGGACGATGTCGGCCAGACCTGTTCCCGAACCCTCCAGCATGCTACTTGCGGTAATGACCGTCTCCATGTTGACGATGAGGTGTCGCATCAACGTGTCACTCGGTGCATCAAGAAGCGGTGAGTGCAACTGAACGACAGGATTCACATACTGTATGGTTCGAGGTATTGCCAGGGAGGTTGCCGACACTTGGGCTTGTTGAGTGTTCCGGGCGAGTAGGCGGGGGCGGGGGCTATCATTGCCGGACTTCTGGCCCCTTCGGGCCTGGGCGTTTAGCTGCCAAGCACCACGCTGAAATACCACATCCCGCCGATTGCGATCGCCAGCAGTACGATCGATATGATCAGGATGCGTGGTGTCAATTCGTGGTCGTTTGCGGTTTGGGGCTCGCTGCCACTGCCAAAGTCGTGTTCGCAGTTGGTGCAGAGTCGACAAAATCGTGGCGAGAACGGCTCGTCGCAGATCTCACACAACAGATGGATTTCGAGATCCGAAGGAGCATCTTCATCAAAATCTCCTTCCTGATGGTCCGCCAACGGGAAGTCGCCCCCTGCGGTGTGGCAGATAGGACACATTGTCATCCGCCGAGTCCCACACGCTGGACATGTGGGCCATTCTTCCCAATGCGATGGTTCCGTATCGGTTTCGTCCCATTTGTCCTCCCCCAATAGCGAAATGTCGACCAGCTCACTGGGGGCCGCGAGAATATGACGTTCGAAGGAGAGTGCAATCCGACGCGCCACTTCAGCATCGGAACTCGATACCCATACTTCGACCTCTGACGACTGGCCAACATAATCCGTGGCGTGGATCGATTCGCCACTCAGCCGCGCCGCGATGTTATACTCTTCCAACAGCGACTTCAGCAAATGAGCATGCCCGGGTTGCGTGGCACGATAGATGACGGTTGGCGCTTGATCCATTTCAAAGTTGCGGCTGTCTGTTTGATCGGTCATGATAAACGCGTCGTGCAAGGTGCGAATCTAATGCAAAACAAAGTGTAGTCGGATGAGCGGTTTCATGGAACGCCCTGTTTTTCTTTCCGTGTTGTTTGTTCTGGGGATTGCTCCTTCCACTTTGGCCCAGACCAATAATGTCGATGACGTAGCATCAAAGGCGGGTAACGAACAGGTTGCGGAGATCATGCGCACCTTCGCCCCACGGGGTGTCCAGTCGGACGGTTCAGAGCCGACTGATCCGGCGACAGCACGGCAAATGTTCCACCTGGACGCAGGGCTTACCGTCGACTTGGTGGCCAGCGAGCCCGATGTTTCTCAACCATTGTTCGTCACGTGGGACAGTCGAGGCCGCATGTGGGTTGTGCAGTATCGCCAATACCAATATCCGGCCGGTTTAAAGGTGGTTCGCTACGACCAACATCTGCGCGCCGTCTTCGACAAAGTGCCCGAACCACCGCCGCGAGGCGTCCGCGGGGCCGACAAGATCACCGTGCTGGAGGATCGCGACCACGATGGCACTTACGAACATCATCACAATGTGATCACCGGGCTGAATATTGCCACGTCGGTCCAGCTTGGACGCGGCGGGATCTGGGTATTGAATCCTCCGTATCTGCTGTTCTATCCTGACGCCGATCAGGACGATGTACCAGACGGTGACCCAGAAGTACATTTATCGGGCTTTGGACTGGAGGATACGCATTCGGTCGCCAACAGCTTGATGTGGGGGCCTGACGGATGGTTGTATGGGGCCAATGGAAGCACGACAACAGGCACTGTCAGCTCGCAGGTCACCAAAGGCGTCAGTTTTCAAGGTCAGTGCATTTGGCGATATCATCCTGACACAAAAGTATTTGAAATCTATGCCGAAGGCGGTGGCAATACATTCAGCCTGGACATCGATGCTCAGGGGCGAGTGTTTTCGGGAACCAACGGTGGCGGGACCCGAGGCTTTTACTATCCGCAAGGTTCCTACTCGTCCAAGAATTGGGGCAAGCATGGTCCACTGACGAATCCCTATGCATTTGGTTTTTTGGAGCAAATGCGATCACAGGGGGATGAGCGTCGGTTCCCACAGGCCATGCTGGTGTACGACGGTGGCCTGTTGCCGGAACGCTTTGCGGGCAATATCATCGCTCCCAACGCCATGCATAATCTGATCTGGCATAGCCAACGATTGCCCGATGGCTCGACGTTTCAGACAATCGATCAAGCCAACCTGCTGGAAACCTCCGATCGTTGGTTTCGGCCAGTCTATGCGGGAGTTGGACCCGATGGTGCCATTTACGTGGCCGATTGGTACGATACGCGTCTGAGCCACGTCAGTCCGCTGGACGACTGGCACAAAGAAAGCGGACGTGTTTATCGAATTCGTCCCAGTGGCCAAGTGCCGGTGTATTCTGCGGGCGATCTCAGTCGTCAATCGGTGGACTCGCTGATCGAATTGTTTGCACATCGCAATAAATGGGTGCGCTGGCGGGCAATGTTGGAGCTGGGGTGGCGCGGCAATGGCTCGCATGTAGACGAGTTGTCATCGCTGGTGGATCGTGGGTCGCTCGAGTCGCTTTGGTGCCTGCATTTGATGAGCGAGTTATCGGGGATTCGCGCAGCGAAGTGGATTGAAAGCGAAAGTCCGGACATTCGCCGATGGACCGTACGTTTAATCGGGGATCGTGCGCCGTATCAGCGCGACCTTGCGACAGAACTCAGCAGTCAAGGTGGTGCCCGTCAAGCGGCGTGGGACGATTCGTTGGCATACGAGGCGATGATTCGCCAGTCGGAAATCGAACGAGATCTAGGAGTCCGCGAACAACTTGCGGCAACGGCTAAACGGGTACCCACACAGGTTGCACTGCCAGTCATCCGAAACTTGATTTCGTTTGATCAGGATGCGTTCGATCCCCATCAACCGCTGATGTTGTGGTGGGCCGTGGAAGCCCATTGCAGCGATTGGGAGCAACTTGAACATTGGCTTCAGGACCGCCAGCTTTGGGTGCAGCGGATTTTTCGCGAAGTGATCGTCCAACGATTGATGCGTCGCTATGCCAGCGAAACGACGGCCCCAAGTTTGGCGTACTGTTCACGGTTAATGGAATTGGCGCCAGACGACCTGTCGCGAGATTCATTGATTGCGGGTTTGAATGCCGCATTTCAAGGACGGACGCTGCCGCCACTTCCGGATGTGCTTTCCGCGGCGCTGAACAAATACCGCGAATCGCGTGGGAATTCCGGGGTTGCTTTGGCACTTCGGCAGGGCGATCCAGCGGCCGTCGCGCCAGCCTTGGCGGCACTCCGCGACAATAACGTTGACGCCGGCACTCGGATCGAGCTGGCCAATGCCTTCGGCCAGGTACCGCATCCGGAAGCGATCGATGTGCTGCTACAATTGGCGACGGGAGGAGCATCAGATGAGCCGGCATTACAGCGCGTCGCAATCGCCGCGCTGGCGATTTACGATGATCCGCGAATTCCGCAGCGATTGACATCGGCCTTCGATCAACAGATTTCTGCGGAACACAACCTGCGTGATACGGCGTGTCGCACCTTGGCAACACGGCCACAATGGGCACAAGCATTGTGTCGCGAAGTATTGCAGTGGCGGTTGAAGGTCCGTGACGTACCGGCGGACGTTGTGCAACAACTGCGCGCGCACACCGACAGCAACACTGTCGTGGCTGTCGAAAAGGCGTTCGGAAAGCCTGTAGCAATTTCTTCGCCCGAGAAGGTTGCGGCGATGGCGCGATGGCTGGAGGTCGCTACGAAACGGGAGGGGGTCATCGAAGTGGGCGAAGCGTTATTTGCCAAGCACTGTGCAACGTGTCATCAGCTGTTCGGCAAGGGCGAGACCATCGGTCCCGCACTCGATGGCTACGATCGCGGTAATCCCAGATTCTGGCTGACGGCGATTGTTGCACCCAGCATTGAAATTCGCGAGGGTTTCCAGTCGTATCGCGCAACGATGGACGACGGCCGGATTATCGTTGGGATGATTGCCGACCAAGGTCCATCAACCGTGACGATCCGCACCGCGGAAAATGCGCGTATCGTGCTCGATCGTGATCACGTCGAAGAACTGACTGCCATGAGCACTTCGCTGATGCCCGAGGATCTGCTCAAGGACTTTTCCGATCAGCAACTGCAGGCTCTGATCGCTTACGTGTCGCAGGGAGCACGGAGGTAACGCAATGTTCCCAATGTCACACAGCTGCCTCCCAGTGTCACACAGCTGGCCCGGCCACATTCAACAAGCCACCTTCAACATTCCCTCGCTGTTCCGACCAAGTCTCCCTGGTGATCGATCGGCGTAATGTGAACTGCGGCAGCGCCGATCGGCACGGCTAGGTGCGCCGATCGGAATTGTCTCCCGCGGTGTTGGTCGAATTGGGGTTTACGTGTCGGAGCCCCGTCACACTGCTTTAGATCAGTGAGTGCGTGTTCCGCCCACGCTCGGGCGATCGAGGACGTTGCCAACTGTAGTAGCGGTCTTCCAGAGCCTCCAACTCGCAACGCAGTTCGTGCGAAAAATGCAGGAAGGACTCCAGTCCTACGATCACCCGGCCGCTGCTGTCGCCACCGGCCAAGACCAATCGCAATTTCGGGGGGGATGATTCACTCATGTTCGCCTCTCCTGTGCTGGCCACGTGTTGGTCGCCGGCGGGCGAGCGAGCCGTGGCGTGCTCCATCGCCAAAAACAACCTGTTGGCAACCAGCCAAGTCGGCTGTTCCGTTCCGACTTGCGTCACTTGCTAATACGTAGACGCATGGCAACGGTTCGAGGTTCAGATCGACGAGAAGATTTGCTATCGTCGCTATCATCGCTTCATTTTTCCGCATTGACCTGCTCGCGCATCCTCCCTAAACTCCGCGACAACCTCCGCTGCGGTCGCCATTTGGCCAGTTACCCATCAGGCGCAGGTGGCGGAGATATGTTACGTCGAATTCCTGGAAAGAA
>JAGQPD010001086.1 GCA_020426865.1 Planctomycetales bacterium | reverse complement strand
GCACCGGAAAGTAAATTGCCCGTCTGCGAACTGTGTATGTTCCCCTTAAGGGCCTCGGCATTGTAAAGCCCATTGACGAACACCATCTGATTGCGAAAGTCGTTGAGCGGTTGCAGGACCTTACCCAGTTCCATTTCGGGCCCCTCCCCTTTGACCCACCATTCGTTGGAATGGAATCCACAACCGGAAAACAAGATAGCCATGCGAGTCGGCGCGACACTGGACGGCTCCTTCGACACATTTTCGTCGCCCCAGACCGGAAGCGATTCCATCCACGGCAACGCCATGCTGACGCCCAGCCCACGTAACATGGTCCGCCGCGAAATTTGATAACGTGCCATTGCCGGTACCTCTCACCAATTTTCTACTTCAATGCGGGTCCTGCGCCCAATCGGCGTCGCGGCCCCGGATCTGCCGAAACTGTTGACTTCCAACAATCACCTCGACGGCGACACTGAACCGATGCCCGTTGGCGACTAATTCTTGTTGCATTCTATCAATCAACAGTTCATCGGACAGCAACACCTCCCGCCCCAAGGCGTACCCTAACAACTTTCTACAGAATTGTCGCACAACATCGCTATGTCGTTCTGTCAAAAGATACTGCCGCAGGCCTTCCAGACCCTCAATCTCCCGGCCGTTTTCCAGTCGAGTGGATGTATTAACCCGATCCGGTCGCAATCGGCCGATCGCATCGTACTGTTCCAGCGCGAACCCAAAGGGATCTATCTTTACATGGCATTTGGCGCACGCCGGATCCGAGCTATGTCGCTCAATCAATTGCCGCGATGTCAGTCCTGCTGGTACGGACTCCGGCAATTGCGGTACGTTTGCGGGTGGTCGGGGCAACCGTTCTCCCAATAGCGTTTCGTAGATCCAGTTGCCTCGCAGTATCGGGCTCGTCCTCGAAGCACCCGATTGGCTGGCCAACAATGCCGCCATCCCCAATACGCCACCCCGCCCTTTCGCGTTGACATCATCGACTTGTCGCCATTCGGGCCCCACGATGTCGTCGACACCATAATGTCTGGCCAATGCTTCATTCAAAAACGTGTAATCGGCGCCCAATAGCTCGAGAATCGAACGATCATTGCGAAACATGTCCTCAAAAAACAACACCGTCTCTTCATACATGTCATCGCGCAGGTGAGCAAACTCCGGATATAGAGACTCGTTCTTGTCGTTATTTTTATCAAAGTTGCGAAGATGAAGCCATTGGGCCGCGAACTGAACCGCAAGCCGCCTGGTCTTTGAATCCTTTAACATCCGCTCTGTCTGTGCTTTAAGGACATCATCCGCCAAAAGGGCATTGCCGTCCGTAGCCGCAAACAGTTCGGCATCGGGCATCGATGACCATAGAAAATAACTCAGACGGTTCGCCAACTCTACCGCCGAAACCGTTTGCGATGCAGCACCATTGGGTTGGACTTCACGTCGATACAAAAAGTCCGGCGATGCCAAGATCCGGGCTAGCGTCAGCTGAATCGCCGGCTCATGGTCAATGCCTTCCTTGCGCAAGTTGCCGTAGAACCGCTCAATTTCGCGGCTTTCGTCGTCGACAAGCGGACGACGCCAAGCCTGCCCAGCGAACTCGACAACGCCGCGCAGATGGTGCGGCTCTGTTTCGATCAGCCGCTTCCGAAACGCGTCTGCCCGTGCCACAACGGTTGGCTTCAGCGGGTCCCACTTTGTTACTAGATCAGGCCGGTCCTGCGTCGCAAACTCGCGAATCTGCTCGAAGGCTACCTCAAAACGCAACGGCTCCTGCGTGACATACAGCAAGTTGTCCCACAACTTGTTCAGCTCCCCAATCTCAAGATCACTCAACATCAAACGCTGCAGCGCCTCGTCTTGTCGATAAAACAACGTGAGCGTCACAACCTCGTCAACCGGTACGATACGGTCATAGCAGACGTGAGACGGGAACAAGGCACGAAACGCCTCGAAGCCCGCAAGAACCTGCCGATGGGCCTCACTCCCCTCATGGACCACGACCGGACTGGACGAGCCGATCTCATTCGGGTCGACTCGATTCAACCCCGCCTCGATCCGCACGGTCCCATCGCAACCATGCCGAGAATCCAATTCGGCTCGAACAACCAGAGTTCGGCCGGCGGCGAGCCAGGCCGGAATGCGAAACTCGATCAACTTTGGCGCCTGGACAACAAGATCCGTTGCTGGCACGTCATCTCCCAAAGGATGCCTGCCAAATCGTGGATCTCCCTCGACTGCATTGACCAGTGACTGCTCGCTGACGACCGACAACATCAGTTCCTGCAATTGCCTGTATAGACTGCCGTTGGGTGAATCGACGTCGGCGGGCGAATTGCCTACCGCCAATCGCTCGATTTCTGCCGCCATCGCGTCCTTCTTGGCCGCATCCTGCTCCGCCCGCCATTGCCCTAACAACGACATGCTAGGGACTGAAAACGTTGGACTCTCAGTCCGATCGATCGCCGGCAGTTCACCTTTGTAAAAGTGCCATGTCTCCTTGTTGCCGAAGCGGTCGGAGTGGGGATTGCTTGCCAGCAAGTCCGCGGAAACATCTTGAGCCAGATCCCAAACGCGCTGCTGACCACCTAATTCCGTGATCGTGAAATTCACCTCGGTGAGGTCACACGAATGATTTCCGCCAGGGCCCACGATGAGAGAGATCAACTCGCCTTGACCAACGGTAGCGTCTAACAGTTGTGATTTTGCCGCACCTCCGGTAGGTAGCCGCCCCTTCCACAGATTACCAACGCTGCGACTGGTGCGGTGCTGCAAGAACCACTCCTGCCCGTCACCACATTCGGGATGGGCGTCAGAGAGTTGTGCTTCGATCTTTACCGGTCCGTCGAACGGACTTCGCCAACCGATCGCCACGAATAGAGTGGGCGATGGATGCGCCGTGACGGCGTGTGGCCGAGCGATACCAGGTAACCGCACTTGCATGTCCGACGAATTCGCCGTAACGATGGGCGTTGCCCCCGTACCCCACGACCGGATGAACGGATAGTCGACATGGGTTTCCGTTTCTTGAAAATGCCCAGTGACGACGACCGGTCCTTTCGGTCCGACATCCAGATAGCTCGCCCAGGTAGCCAGCACTTTGACGTCGAGCCCGCGTGCTTGTGCAACCTCGGTAACTGTCAACGACGACCTTTCAAGCGCTGCGGCGGCAGCCAAGTACACCTTCGTTTGCGCCAACAGGGCCCGCTGACGTTCCTGCAATTGCTGTTCGATACCAGCCACGTCGCGGAGCAAGATATCGGGGCC
>JAGQPD010001085.1 GCA_020426865.1 Planctomycetales bacterium | reverse complement strand
CGCCGAAGGTAAATCGCGAAACCGCAAGCACCAAGCACAGCACAACTGAAAGCCCGTGCGGTAAGCAGATGCGTTGCGGCGCCAAATTGGTAGTTTGCATAACAGTACCGGAACGGTGGAATTGCCTGGTGGTGGGAAATGTGTGAAAACCGCCGGCCAAGAACCAGCCGTCGCGTTTTCTACATCGGACAGTAGTATACCACAATCAGTCGGTGTGGAATATTCGACACAATTGTTCATAATGCGGCGTCTGGACATTGGCCGAAAGTCAATCTCGGCAATTTCTAGCCCACGATGTACGATTCATCGGAAGCTCGATATGGTAGAAGGAGCAAACCAGTGCGCCATTTCGGAGCATAGCGCGAGCAATAGACATTGTGATTCTGTACGAAGTTGGCATAGCGGAATTATTTCAGGATCATCCGAAATGGCGATTAGCAAAAATGAAGTAGAAGGCGGCGAACAACTATTAGGGGCCGTCCGGACAATTGCCAAAGCGGCAGGCGATGTCTTGCTCGAACACTTCGGGCGACGTGACACGAAGGCCCACATCAAGGATGTGGGGCACTATGTATCCGAGGCCGATGTCGCTGCGGAAAACGTTATCGTGGAGAAGATATCGGCAGCCTATCCAGCGCATAGCATCATGACAGAAGAAGGGCGGAACGCCAGTGGCTCGTCGTCGTTGCAGTGGATCGTCGACCCGCTCGACGGCACGCACAACTTCCTGCACGGCATTCCGCATTTCGCTGTCTCGATCGCTGTCTATGACAAAGACATGCCAGTGTGCGGTGTCGTGCTGAACCCGTCAACGAATGACGTTTACTCGGCGATCCGCGGACAGGGTGCGTTTCTCAATCGCGATCGCCTGCAGGTATCTCCGGCTGCCGAGTTGTCGGAGGTGCTGCTGGCCACGGGATTTCACTATGACCGAACCACGACGTCGGCGACACTGGCCATGTTGGACCGATGGCTTCACAGCGGCGTTCACGGAGTGCGTCGCATGGGGGTCGCCGCCTTGGATCTTTGCTATGTCGCGTCAGGCCAATTTGGCGGGTTTGTCGAACACAAATTGTCTCCCTGGGATTTCGCTGCGGGTCGTCTGATCGTCGAAGAAGCAGGCGGAAAGGTCACGGACTTGCAGGGAAATGTCCCGGGGACTGGTACGACTGGGATCGTGGCCTCCAATCGAGCAATCCATGACCAATTATTAGCATCCATGCAGTGACGAACAGCCGTTCGAAGGAGTTCCGTTTCTGACGTTTGTACCGTCTCGCAAATGCTGCTCTCGCAATGTGCGGTCTGCCAGTTGCCAGTGGAAAGAAGGTACGATTGGAAAACGCGGAACGTTCCGACTTGGTTCCGCGTCGGCCGTCGCGAATTGTTTTTGCGGACACGCTCGATTGCAAGGGCGCGGAGGAAGAAATCAATGATTGCCAGAACCGTTATCGTTACATTATTCGCGATGGTTGCTGTAGCTGCCGCAAGTTCGGCGGCTGGCCAGGAACCGGGCTGGACCACCCGCGTGATCAAGCGAGGGGAGGATCGCGTCATCAGTGAAAACACTCCACTGCTGGACCGACCCTATCGGCCCCTCCACGTCTACGGTAACACCTTGCGCCGCGTGTATTACCGTGGCCGAGCCATTCCCAGCATCCGCGACCTGCGCATGACCGCTCGCATGCTTGCCAGGCGATAAGCCCCGTAGGTGTACACGTCCGATGCCTGAATACCTAGAACCTCGAGGTATTATACCTAGAACCTCGAGGTATTCTAGCCATTCGCCGTTGTGGTCGGAAAGCCGTTGGTGGTCTGAAAACACCGTATGGTGGCCGATGGTCGGCGAGTTTCTTGATTCGGCGTTTTGTGCGGCGTCGGCGATCTTTGGCGATTGTTCGTTCACGCTGCGGTGATAGCGGTGGAGGTGTTTTCGTATACTAGATGAAACGCAGTATGCCTGGCTATTGGGATCACGAACTCGCAACTATTGCAAACTCGCTATGCCGTCTTTGTGTCGGCCCTCCGGCCCTCCGGGCCTGCGTTGCGCGGGGGCACGTTACCGGTGGCTTCGCCACCGTCAGGGGTCGTTGCGGCCTCGCCGCGATACGGCCGGGGACAGCCGTGGCCCCCTCGCCGGCTTGGGGTCTGTTGATTTGATGCATTGCATGTATCTGTCTTAAATGTCGTTGACGGAGACCGTGTTTTTTGGGGCATTGTTTGGTTTAGTTCGGTGCGTTTCTGCTTTGGCGTTTAAGGTGGGGTGGCCGCATATGTTGTGCAATCTACCTACACTGTCGCTGTAGTGCCTTCGTCATGTCGCTGGGGCGCGTTCTGCGCGCATTGTCCCTAGGATACGTACCAGTTTTGCCAGATTGAATGCAGTGGCCATCCAAAGAAACTCCGTATTTACCTTGCTCAATCCGCGCAGAAGAAACTGCCGCAATCCCATGATTCGTTTAAGAATTGCGAATGGCGTTTCCGCAATCCGAGGACGTTGTCGATAAAGCATTTGCCCCTCCGCAGTTGCCCAGGGTCTCCAGACCAGGGTCTCCAGACGCCGACCAGGGTCTCCAGACGCCCAACTTGACTTCGCAAACTGGGTGGCCTGGGCGATTTGCGATTGGACTGC
>JAGQPD010001084.1 GCA_020426865.1 Planctomycetales bacterium | reverse complement strand
GCGGCGCGAGGAGACCGACCAGATGCCGACGGGGCCCATCATGCGGCGCATGTCGGGGGCGAGGCCGAGGCTCCGCATCGCGCGGGTCCAGCCGTGCACCGTGAGCTCGCTCGCGGGCCAGTCCGCGGCCACCGCGACGCCCTCCACGACCCCGATGTTCACGAAGATCCCGAGGGTGCCGGGCACCCGGAAGGGCGGCGCGGCGAGCTCCCCGGCGAAGACGTGGGCGAGCTCGTGCTTCAGCACCCGGTGGGGCACGTCGAAGCCGTGGATGTGGATCTGGCGGGCCCACGGCCGCGCGATCTGGGTGCGCCCGGCGCCCATGAGGGACGCCTTCTGCTCCGGGCTCGCGTAGACGTTAACCCGTTCTACATGGAGGTGCCGCGCATCGTCACTGGCGAAATGGAGCGGTTCGCGAAGCTGACAGGTCGGCAATATCGATTGTACGAATACGTGGGAGCCCCCGATGCCGACCGCGTAGTGATCTTGATGGGGTCCGGTGTGGGGGCGGCCGAAGAGGCGGTCGCGGCCTTGAATGATCAAGGGCAGAAAGTTGGCCTAGTGAAGGTGCGGCTATTTCGTCCGTTCGCGATCGAGGCGTTCCTGAATACGATTCCGGCTACAGTTCAAAGCATTGCGGTTCTGGATCGCACGAAAGAGCCTGGCGCCTTGGGCGAGCCATTGTACCAGGACGTCGTTACCGCACTCTTTGCGGAAAACCGACTGCTGAACGGCTCCGGTCGACCGCTACGCGTGATCGGTGGTCGCTATGGTCTGTCGTCCAAGGAGTTTACTCCAGCGATGGTTGCCGCCGTGTTCGACGAACTCAAGGTGGTCGAACCTCGCCGGCAATTCACGGTGGGGATCATCGACGACGTTACTCATCTGAGTCTGAAAGTCTCGTCTGATTTTTCCACCGAAGCCGACGATGTCACCCGGGCAGTGTTCTACGGTTTGGGAAGCGACGGGACGGTCGGGGCGAGCAAGAACTCGGTAAAGATCATCGGTGAGAACACGCCGATGTATGCCCAAGGTTACTTCGTTTACGATTCCAAAAAGGCGGGCTCGGTAACGGTTTCCCATGTGCGGTTCAGTCCGCGCCCGATCCAGTCGACCTATCTGATTGATCGAGCAAACTTCGTCGCTTGCAATCAGTTTAATTTTCTTGAGAAGATGGACGTATTGGACGTTGCTGACCCGGGTGCGACATTTCTATTGAACAGCCCTTTTGGTCCGACTGACGTGTGGTCGAACTTGCCGGTCAACGTTCGCCAGCAAATTGTGGAAAAGAACTTGCGGCTTTTTGTCATTGACGCCTATCGCATTGCCCGTGACGCTGAAATGGGGACACGGATCAACACGGTCATGCAGACGTGCTTCTTTGCGTTGGCTGGTGTCTTGCCACGAGAACAGGCGATTGATGAGATCAAGAAATCGATCAACAAGACGTATGGCAAGCGTGGGGAAGCAGTGCTTCGGCGCAATTTTGCCGCGGTCGACGCCGCCTTGGGCGGGCTGCACGAAGTGGACGTCCCGGCGGTGGTGGGGGACGAGCCGGCGGCGATTCCGGCCTGGGGGGCGGAACTGGCATCGGATTCATTCGTTGCCCGAGTTACTGCCATGCTGTTAGCCGGCAAAGGAGAGCTACTGCCCGTCAGCGCGATGCCTCCTGACGGCACGTTTCCGACCGGTACGGCTCACTACGAAAAGCGCAGTATAGCCCAGGAAATACCGATTTGGGACGCCGACATTTGCATTCAGTGTGGCCTGTGTGCCTTGGTCTGTCCGCATGCCGCGATTCGGATGAAGCCGTTCGCAACTGCCGCGGTGGCGGACGCCCCCAAATCATTCACGTATCGCCCCTATACGGGCAAGGATTTGGCCGATTGCCTGATGACCATTCAAGTCGCGCCGGACGACTGCACCGGTTGTGGCGTGTGTGTGGATGTCTGTCCAGCCAAGAGTAAGGAAGTGGTACGACACAAAGCAATCAATATGGAAGATAAACTGCCACATTTGGAACGTGAGCGGGAGAAGTTCGACTATTTCCTGAAGATCAAGGACATTGATCGGACACAGGTCAA
The DNA here is from genome assembly GCA_020426865.1 of Planctomycetales bacterium. Classification (GTDB taxonomy): domain Bacteria; phylum Planctomycetota; class Planctomycetia; order Pirellulales; family Pirellulaceae; genus JAGQPD01. The sequence continues at coordinate 534 of JAGQPD010001084.1, read as the reverse complement.
GACGGACTCGGTTAAAGGGACGCAGATGTTGCAGCCGTTGTTCGAATTCTCGGGGGCCTGTGCCGGTTGCGGAGAGACGCCATACTTGAAACTCATGAGCCAGCTATTCGGCGATCGTGCTGTGATCGCCAACGCGACCGGCTGTTCGTCGATCTATGGAGGAAATCTGCCGACAACACCGTGGACGACGGATGCGTCTGGGCGCGGGCCGGCGTGGTGCAATTCGCTGTTTGAAGACAATGCCGAGTTCGGTTTGGGGCTCCGTTTGGCATTGGACCAAAAGACCGAATATGCACGATACTTGTTACGGAAGCTCGCATCTCAATTGGGAGACAGCTTTGTGGACGAACTGATCGGCGCTCATGCCGATTCTGAGGAGTCCATCCGGCAGCAGCGGCAACGGATTGCGATGCTCCGCCACCGGCTGGCCGAGATCGATAGTCCCGATGCCAATCGCCTGGCAACAATTGCCGACTGCCTTGTGCCACGAAGTGTGTGGATCATAGGTGGCGATGGCTGGGCCTACGACATCGG
>JAGQPD010001083.1 GCA_020426865.1 Planctomycetales bacterium | reverse complement strand
TCTTCGAGGTGACCATTGATTTCCTGAGGTGGAGGACCGTTTACGCCAGTATCTGGATGAAGTTGAAACGACGTGAGATTGATCTCGCCTTGATTCACCGCCCCGCCAGTGGAATAGGGAGGGTTCGCGTATGGAAGACCGTCATTGGGGCCTTCTATCCCTTTGTACGGCCCACCAAAAACAGGATCGTTTCCCGCCGTGTTTCCCGTGCAAAGAACAACACCCGAAGCTATTCCGATGCCACCTGCATACGTAGGTGAGGTACCTATCGGCGGATCCGGCACCGGAATCGTGTCGGCTGGTATGACTCCTCCTTCAAAAACCGCGAAATGCCAAGGTGGCGACGGTAGATTGTCTTCGCCCAAGAATTGTTCGATCAATGTGTTTTCGCTGCCGGCTTCCACGGTCAAGTAGTTGTTAGGAGAAGGCGCTATAATTCGCGACACCATCTTCTGAACATTTGGACGTACAACCGTAATACTCAGTTGCCCATTGGCAACGCCGCTGCATAGAATCAACACGACGCAACCGCCGAGGCCATGTACGATACGTGTTAACAAGTGCATGTCACCTCCCCTTCGATGGATGATTGTATTGACGAGCCGGCACTCCGACCGTTCGCGGGTTTCGTAGGCTTCCGGGACGTTCTGTGACGTAGTCTCGCGAGGCCAACGTGCTTCCGTGTGAGTGTCGCCATCGGGTCTGTCGGGCATTTTACCCCCCCCCCGCGATGTCAAGATATTCGGGAGGAAAAAATGTCAGAGAAGCAGAAATGTCAAGACGCATCTGTGGCCTGTTCCAACGGATTGACGGCATCACTACGAGGTGCAGCCGCCATGACAACCTCTTTTCGTCAGGACCGGTATGAATCCACGAGACAAATCTCGCGAGGTGGCATGATCGCATGTCGGCATGATACATACATCCTTTCCGAGCGGACTCGTGTCCACGCACTGCAGTCGATACATTTGTGTGGAGTTCGCGCCGCTGTTTCATTTTACCCAAATGGTGACAGACAATGCTTGATACCTCGAACCATCAAGTATCACCGCCACGTAGCGAAACGAAACGGCTTGTGCATCGACTGTTGATGTCGCTGGCCAAGCCACCTTCTGACCACACACTGTCGCGGCATGGCCTTCGTGGATTCATTCTCGTCTTGGCCTTGGGCAGGAACGCAAATAGCTCCGGCCGATCCCCCGGCCGTTGAGCAAACCACCAGCACCAGAACAGTGGCCGCACGCCATAACACTGGGGATCGGCGGAGCGATTGACGGGTGCCCCGTTCAATCAGTCCGGCTCGATGTATGCCTAGCTGCGAGCCCATGGCGCAATCATTGAGAGATCTCGCGGTCCCGGCCTACCCAGCAAGGCAGCAATATCTGTTGGTCGTGCGTCTGCTGTGCTCTGTGCTGCAGCGGGTGAAAGGGCACCGCTCGATTCCTCACACGACAACACCGGACGCCCTAGCTTACTCTCCCGACCGACGACTGCGTTTTCTCAAATCTTCAAGAAGCAACTGTAGCTCATCCACTTCGCGCTTCTCGAGCTCATCGTCCGGCGTAATCGGTTCGCGCAACAACTCCTGCAGCGTTTGGATCCGGCCCGTCAGCTTTCCTTTTTCCATTCCCTCTTCCAGGCCTTCTTGACGCA
>JAGQPD010000036.1 GCA_020426865.1 Planctomycetales bacterium | reverse complement strand
ACGTGATCCACAATGCCCCACTGGCTGGCCGAGCGCGGCGAGGCATCGACTGCTGCTGAAGATTCACTTTGCACCAGCGTCAATCCGCCCGCATCGTGAATTGCCTTGAGACCGAGTGTCCCGTCGGTGCCGTAGCCAGACAGGATGATGCCGACTGCCTTGCTACGATATTCCTCGGCAAGCGAAGAGAAGAAGTGATCGACAATCGATAGCGGTTGAGATTGCGCGTCCCCTTCACAACGCAGCACATTGTGTTCGATCGCGACGCCCGTTTCTGGCGGAGTGAGATAAACCGTGTTTGCGGTCAGCTTGATTTTCTTATCGAATTCCTCGACGGGGCGCGCAGTCATCTGGCGAATCGCGGCGACGTCGATGCCACTCTCATTGATCGTGCCCGATCGGACAATGACAAATGCACATTCTGTGGCGTCGCTCACGCCATTAAAGAACGACCGCAGCGCCGGCAAGCCTCCCGCGGCCGCGCCGATGCCCACAACAAGCATGGTAGACTGGCGACCACTCGTCTGCTCGGCCGATGCGTGCGGTTTGCGATTCACCATAGTCTGACTTGCTTCTAAGTGACAACCGTTCGTTGAACAACCGCTCATTGTAGTGTCCAACATCCGATATCGGTACCGCTTGGCTGTATCAATCACGCGGTGCGAGACGGCAGTCAGGGTTCATTTCCCATCGGCCTGACTCGCCCACCTGCCGCACGGTAATCTCGATTGACCCATTTGGCGCGGGCGTCTAGGATTCTTGCGAGCGGTGAGGACCCAAGGGCAACGAATCGGCGGTCCGTGTTTCCAATTGCAGACACGTGATCTCCTGACGACAACTGGAGCGGACCGCGAAATCGGCCGTCGACCGTGCGTTACCTTCGTCGAATCCTAAGTGTCATTATTGGCATCTGCATCATTGGTTGCGTGTTGCTCTATTCGTTGTACCGCGCTTCGCAATCCGTACCAGAATTCTATCTCGAAGCGCTCGAGAGCGAGCCTGCATCGGCGACAATTGCCAGCGACGAATTGCAGCGTCACGTGCTGGAACTGCGGCAAGAACTTCAACACGGCGAGAACTGGGAACTGGCGTTAACCGACGAACAGGTTAATGGCTGGTTGGCAACCGACTTGCCGGAGAAGTTCCCCGGCCTCTTGCCGTCGCAACTTGAAGCACCGCGCGTGGCTTTCCGAGATGATGCGATCCGTGTGGCGTGCCGTGTCAATCTTGGCAAGCTCAAGGCCGTGGCGTCATTCAAACTCATTCCTACTTTGACCGAGGATCCCAACAAGCTGGCCGTCCGCTTGTCCGGCGTCAAGGCGGGACGCTTGCCCTTACCGCTGGAGTCGATCCTGGCACAGGTTTCGACGGCGGCGAGTCGTTCCGGTATTCCGTTGGAATGGACAAATGACGCCGGCGATCCCGTGGCGGTCGTGACGATTCCGACGGAGCGTCCCGAACTGCGCCGCGGAGTCGTGGTGCAGTCGCTGACCGTGATGGACGGTGGTTTTCGTGTCGCCGGAATCGCCGACATGCCTCAACGAATCGCGGAGTCGTCCGTCAGCTTTTCGAGAGACCATCGCTGATCAAGCGGGTTCAAGGTGAACCGCCAGCTACCCTGCAAATGACGGCCACTAAAACTGATTTCAAGCCGTTCTACCTCACGCCACCGCCACGCGAAAACTCCGGCGTCCACTCGGCGAACGCTACCGCGGTTGCCTGAGATTGGTCCTTCGTATTCCAGATATGCCAGGCGATGCGGCGCTAGTTCGACGCCCTGACAGTTCGTGCGTACGGTCGGATCGTCATCCAAC
>JAGQPD010001082.1 GCA_020426865.1 Planctomycetales bacterium | reverse complement strand
GAGCGATGGAGATCATCGACGAGCTGGAGCCGCACCGGCGTGGGCCCTACGCCGGTGCCGTTGGTTATCTCGACTTTAGCGGGAACATGGATACCTGTATCGCCTTGCGGACGATCGTGATCTGTAACGATACGGCGTATGTCCAGGCCGGTGCGGGGATTGTGGCCGACAGCGTCGCCGAAAACGAGTACCAGGAAACGCTGAACAAGGCCCGCGGAATGCTCGCGGCAATCGCCGAAACCGAGCGACGTTTGGCCGCTGCACAGCCCGAATGATCGATCCCATCCCCACCGGCGATCAACCTTGACACACGACACACCGCTGATAGAATTCCACCGGGTTCTCGTTATTACTTGTTGCCGCAAAACGACTTGCAGCGTCCCCCTGTAGCTGTGCTCGTTCGCAAATACCCGCTTGCAAATGTCGGGAATCGGTCCTCAAGAGGTGCGTTGCCATGAAATGCCAACAATGTGACAAACCGGCGACGTTTCACATTACCGAGCTTACGGGCGGCGAGCCGCAGGAATTGCATTACTGCGAAGAATGCGCGCGGGAGTACTTGTCCCAGCCCGACACCGAGTCGGAGGAGTCGAAGTCGCTGGCCGGTGCACTCGCCCAACAACTGAAGATCGGACAGACCGCCGAAGAACTGGCGCGGCTCGATCAGCAAAGTTGTCCGATCTGCGGCATTACCTTTTACGAGTTCCGCAACCAAGGACGACTGGGTTGCCCCCACGATTATGAGTGCTTCGCCGACGAACTTGATCCACTCATCTCCAACATCCACGGGGCAAACGAACACACCGGCAAACGCCCGTCGCGGCTACCGAAGGACAGCAAGGCTCGGACCGAATTGATCCGCCTGCGTCGCCAAATGAAAGAGGCCGTGGATCACGAAGACTATGAGACAGCATCGAAGCTTCGTGATAAGATACGTGAGTTGGAGAAATCGGAGTCTCCTCAAACTGAACAATAGGTGCGTTCCCAGTTAGCGACGGATTTGCAATAACAACCATGGTCACCAATCCCGATCTGAATCGACTGACCCAACAATGTGGCGAGTGGCTTCGAGCTTCTGGTCCCGAATCGGATATCGTGATTAGCAGTCGAATTCGTTTGGCGCGCAACTTGGCCGAATTCCCTTTCATTCGCCGCTGCACCGAGCAAGATCGCGCATCGATCGAAAAGTCCTTACGGGAAAAGCTGCTGTCCGCCAAAGAACTGCAAGGCGCCTTGTACTTGAACGTCGATGGGCTCGAACGAGTCGATCGCCAGTTTCTCGTCGAACGCCAACTGATCAGCCGCGAACTGGCTGACAGCGTTGGCGCTCGCTCGGTCGCCATCGACGCTCACGAACAATTCAGCCTGATGGTCAACGAAGAAGATCATCTGCGCATTCAGTTGATGAAAAGCGGTTTAGACCTGCGATCGGCCTGGGATCAGATTAACAAAATCGACGACGCGATCGAGCAGCGAGTGGCGTATGCATTTCACGAGCGATTGGGGTACCTGACGGCCTGCCCCACAAACGTCGGCACCGGCATGCGCGTCAGCGTGA
>JAGQPD010001081.1 GCA_020426865.1 Planctomycetales bacterium | reverse complement strand
ATGGCAACACCACCCGATATGAGGGTTTTTCCGTGCGTGGTCCGAAGCAACTTCTTGGCCGACTGTTCTGCGCAGCGCTCCTGCAATTGAGCGGCTGCCATCCAGCGCCGAGCGTTCCGGGCCCAAACCCCTCAAGTAGCGAATCGAGTGACGCTCGCGGCGAATCATCGACGACGTGGGAATCGTTGTACATGCAAGGGGTGAAGATCGGGCATGGGTGGACGCGTACGAGTGTCGAAACGGATGACGGCCAAACACTTCGCCATATCCATTCGCGGGTTGTCTTGCGACTGAAGCGGTTCGACGACGAGACGGAACAAGCGATGGACATCGAGTCGCGGGAAACGATGACAGGCGACGTTCAAGCAGTGACGATGGCGACAAGCAGCAACGGGCAGGGAGTGCGTTGCGAAGGTCATCGCGAGGGTGAGCACCTTGTATTATCGGCCCAGTCGCCCGATGCGCCGGCGATGAGGACGAATGTGCAAGGGGTTCGCGGTTTCTTTGCGATCGAGCAATCGCTACAGCAGCATCCGATGGTGGCGGGAGAAAAGCGGGAGTTTCGTGCGCTGTTGCCACTATTCAGTCAAGTCGTCGTGGCGGAAGTGCGGATGGAAGCGGGGACAACGGAGTTGACTGAGTTGATCGATAGGCAGCAGGAGCTGACACCGATCGACGTGGTAATGCGATTTGGTCCAAGCGACGCAACCCAACAGATCGAGCAACGGATGTGGACCGATGGTGACGGCCAACTGCTGAAGATTGACATTTCGGCATTGGACCAGACATCGTATCGAGTCACGGAAAACGAAGCGATGCGAAGTGCGAGCCAGGCTTTTGATCTGGGCATGCGAACGACCATCGCGGTCCCCATGCCGTACGACAATATCCATGGCGAAGATCGCGCTGGCTATGCCATCAGGATGACCGATCACAATCCGGCGGAAGTGTTTTTCGATGGTCCGTTGCAGCGGGTTACCGAGCGTTCCGAACACGAAGCGATTGTGGAGGTCACGGCAGCGGACTTGGCGCAAGAGATGTCGGTCGAGGACCGGGAGCAGCCGACGGAAGCCGATCGGCGTCCGAACCGCTTCATCGAAAGCACCGATGCAGCAATCGTCGCGGAGGCACAGCGGGTGGCGCCGGGCGAAACGGACCTCGCGAAGGTAGCCTATGCGATGGAGGCCTATGTGCATGGGGCGATCGAGCAGAAGAATTACGCTGACGCATTTGCCACGGCCAAACAAGTGGCTCAATCGCGTAGCGGCGATTGTACGGAACATGCAGTGTTCCTCGCGGCGTTGTGTCGGGCGCGGGAGATTCCGGCACGGGTCGTGCTGGGACTGGTTTATGTGCGGGATTATCATGGATTTGCGGGGCATATGTGGAACGAGGTCTGGATCGGCGACCGCTGGCTGCCGTTGGATGCCACGTTGGGCCGTCCCGGTGGCGGAATCGGCGTCGGTCATCTCAAACTGGCCGCAGCTGACCTGGATGACTCCAACATTGGCGCCAGTTTTCTTTCCATCCTGCCGGTGTTGAAAGGAACCGAGATCGAGGTGATTTCAGAGTGAGCACGGGACGAATTGCGGCCGTTCTCACGATGCGGACTCGACTTGTTGTGGCGGACGGCGATCGAGATACTCCGCCAGTTGGGCCAGCAGCGGGTCGATCGTTTCCGGTTGGATATGGTGCGGGGGCGACCAATCAAACCACTGATAACCGGGATGCTCGGTCAGGTGAATCGCGACGTCGCGAAGGAGTTCCGCCAGGAAAATGACAGTGGTCTTTTGCCGTGGCTGATACTGGTGGCGTTTGGAACGAACGGTGTACTGCGTGGTGAAACGAAAATGTTCGTCAAGCCGAATGTCAGCTGGGCGAATCCCCGTTTCTTCCTCCAGTTCTCGCAAGGCACATTGCAACTCGGTCTCGCCCGAATCGACATGCCCTTTGGGCAAGTCCCAGCGATCAGCGTGTTTCATCAGCAAGAAAGACTGGACGGGACTCCCTTTTACAATCAGTACGCCACAAGATTTGATATCGGACATAACGCATTGACTCACGGCGGGTACTACCGAAAGATCGATCATGCAACGAGCAATCGGCGGAGAATTTTTTGAAGGATAACTGCCATGAAAATCTATACCAAAACGGGCGACTCAGGTACCACGGGACTATTCGCAGGCGCACGAGTGGCCAAGGATGACACGAGGATCGAATGCTACGGAACGGTTGATGAGTTGAACGCGCAACTGGGATGGGCGCGAGCGCTAGCGACAACTTGCCCGGAGACGGCCGCGAAGGTCGCTGAGCTGGACGCAATTCTGGAGACCACACAAGGAGACTTGTTCGCGATGGGCGCCGAGCTGGCGACACCCGATCCGGCGGAACGGGGAATGACGTGGATCGGAGAGGCCGAAATCCAGCGTTTGGAGCAGTGGATTGACACGCTGGACGCCGAGTTGCCGGCTTTGACGCATTTCATCTTGCCGGCCGGAACGACATTGGCAACGTCGATCCACGTATCACGAGGGGTCTGTCGGCGGGCGGAACGTCGCCTGGTGACGTTAATGGCGTGTTCGACGATGTCGGTACGAGAGGAATTGTTGGTGTACCTCAATCGCTTGGGGGACTTGCTGTTCGTCCTGGCGCGGGTGGCCAACGCTCGGGCCGGTCAGACGGAATGCCCTTGGCACCCACCGGCTCGCAGCTGATCGCCGCCGAGTCGACGATCTGGAATGATGGCGGTGGTGGTTGCCCCTTTGTGCGGGCCCCGTTGTGAGGCCCGTTGCGGTACAGCGGGCCGCCCCTTGATATGCCGGGGCCGGGCTACTATTCTGTGTGCATCTGAAGAATCGTCCTTTTGCACAGGCAATTGGAACCTACCCGTTGGGCTGGTTCCAAGCGAAAGGTTCCCTGCACAAACAGCACGGGTGGTAGACGGCCACCAGGCGACGTGCTGACCCCGTTCTGGGCTTGAAATGTTTTATTGAGGAGTCTGCGATGAGGCGGTCAGTCTTGGGCGCGACGGTGGTCTTTGCGCTGTTGTTCTTGTGTCATGCTGGGGTCGTCTGGGGGCAGGAGGCGAGCACGGCGTCGGAAATGGATACGGGAAACACCGCGTGGATGATGGCATCTTCGGCGTTGGTATTGTTCATGACCGCTCCGGGCCTGGCCATGTTTTACGGCGGTTTGGTGCGCAAGAAAAACGTGCTCGGCGTGATGATGCAATGCATCTTCTTGATGGGCATGATGACGGTGGTTTGGGGGCTATGGGGATATTCGCTTGCTTTTGGTGGCGACGGCCCGTATATCGGCAACGGCGAATACCTGTTCATGCGCAACGTAGAGCTCAGCGCTGCGGGAACGCCGATGGAGATCAATGGCGTGCCGCGTTTGATACACATGGTCTTTCAGGGCATGTTCTTCATTATCACGCCGGCGCTGAT